>JBDTLQ010000034.1:0-13266 GCA_039934715.1 Ignavibacteria bacterium
AATAAAATAGTAAGCGACAACAATTCGGAGTATCAGAAGAACAAGATCAATTATGAAAACAATCTTCAGCAGCTTGAAAAATTATCTTCAACTAACGCGTCCTACCTTATCCAGATCGAAGAGATCCAGAGCGAGAGAAACAAGGCAGAGGAATTATTAAAAGGTTTGTCTGTAAAGCTTAAGGAAGCGGAAAAAGTGCTGAAGCAAAAAGAACATGATAAAAAAATATTAGGCGACCGGCTTTCTGAAAAGGAAAAAGAAATTTCATCGCACAAAACCGAACAGCAGATACTAAGAAGCAAGATCGGTCATCTTATCAGCCTTTCCGAGAACTTTGAAGATTACGCTGAAGGAGTAAGGTTTTTAATTAAAGATCTCAAAGAGAAAAACATTCTTACCATACTCGATGCGATAGAAGTTGAAGATAAATTTAAGATCGCGATCGAAACCGCATTAGGTGAAGTGTCAAATTATATTATCGTCAATGACTCGCTGCAGGTCGATAAACTTATTGACATGCTTGATGAGAATAAAAAAGGCAAGGTGACATTTATCCTGAATGATATTTTGAATTATAAAGATCTTGATCATATAGCTTTTTTAGAAGAAGACACGCCCTTTACCGGTGCCAAAGGAGTCTATGGCTTTGCGGATAAATTTGTAAAATGCATCGATGACAGGCATCTTCTGCTGATGAGATATATCCTTGATGAATACGTTATCGTTGATAATCTCGCAACCGCTAAAAAACTTTCCGAAGATAATTATTATAAGTTTATCACTTTAGGAGGTGATATAATCTCGAGAGGATTCATACGCTCAGGCGGTGAAGTGAATGAAGAATCGGTAAGGATGGTGAGACAGAAGAAATTAAATGAACTTGAAGAAGACGCTAACAGGATCGGTGACATCATAACGAAGCATGAAGATGAATTGAAGAAAATTATGAGCGACCATGAATTAATTTCAATTGAAGTTTTTAGAAATAATTTTAATTCAGTTTCCAAGGAATGTGAAGGACTTGAAAAACAGATCGAGAAACTTGATTTTAAAAAAGGACAGCTTAACAGTTCCATCTCGGAAAATGAAGATTTATATAATGAGATCAATGGTCAGAACCGGTCTCTTAATGAAATTATAAATGCCTGCATACTTGAGGTCAACCGCTCCGAGAATGATCAGTACAATCTTGATAAAGAACTTATTTTCCTGACTGAGGAATTCAATGTTATTGAACAGGGATTTACCGAGGACTCCGCTGACTATAATAACTTTAATCTCGAGTTCATTAAAATTAAAAATGAGCTGCGCAACGAAGAGCAGAGTCTTTCAAATCTCAGTAATCTGATCTTTCACAATGAGACACGTTCATCCGGCAATCTGAGATCAATTGAAGAAACTAAAGTAAGGTCAGAGGAATTAACAGTGACGGTGGTTTCAAATAAAGAAAGACTCGCTGTATTTCAGGATGAACTAAGATCGATCGACACGGAATACATTTCAGAGAAAAAAATTGCTGATGATACAAAAAGCCACCAGCATAAGGTCGACATCGAGCAAAGACAGAGACGAATTGATTTCGACAGCGTGTCACAGAAACTTATCAACGCGCAGATAAAGATAAAAGAAAATGAGATCAAGTCGGAGCAGATAATGGATTATATTTTAAAAAAATATGAGATATCGGTCAATGACTTAACACTCAACCGGGAAGATTACGGAGACAGTTTTGATTTTACTTCATCCAAAATTTATGTCGAAGAGCTGAGTGAAAAGCTTAAAAGGCTTGGCGGAGGTTATCAGCAGATTCTGTTTGAAGATTTTGAAAATGAAAAGGCTGAGCTTGAAAAGCTCATTGAGCAGAAAGATGACCTTATCGAATCCGAGAAGGACATACGCAAGACAATTGAAAAAATAAATAAGGAAGCACGTGAAAGATTCCTGCATACTTTCGAAAAGATCAGAGAAAATTTCATAACAATATTCAAAGAACTTTTTTCAGAAGGTGATGAGGCGAATCTCAGGATCGTATATGAAGAGGATGAGGACGGTAAGCTTCAGGAAGATCCTCTTGAAGCAAAGATCGAGATCATCGCGAAGCCCCGCGGCAAGAGACCTACTTCAATTGAACTGCTGTCCGGCGGAGAGAAAACCCTGACTGCGATCGCGCTGCTGTTCGCCATCTATCTTGTTAAGCCCTCCCCTTTCTGTGTACTTGACGAAGTGGACGCGCCGCTGGATGTTGCAAACCTTTCAAGGTTCAATAAGATGATCCGCAAGTTTTCGGATAACACACAATTCATTCTAATCACGCACAACGAAAGAACCATGGAATCCGTTGACAGACTTTACGGGGTGACCATGCAGGAAGCTGGGATCACTACGATAGTTGAGACTAAATTCAAAACGGATGAAAAGCTTCAGGCTTAAGTTTTTTATAGACTTCGACGGAACAATTACTAAAAATGATGTCTGGATAAATTCACTCGGGAAGTTCATAAATGATAAAGAAAAGTTTGCAAGGATCTGCGAAGATCTTTATACTCAAAAGATCGGAACTAGAGAAACTGTTATAAGGCAGCTTGAACTGATCGAAGATTTCTCAATTGATAAATTCAATTCCTACCTTGATGAAGAACCGATCGACGAACACTTCAAAGACTTTGTCACATTTTGTAAGGAACACGATTTTGATATCCGGGTTGTAAGCGGTGGGCTGGATCATTATATCACATACATACTCAACCGTGAGAACATTGATCTCAAATGTTACGCCTGTAAAATGATCTGGGACGAGAGGACTAAGAAACTTAGTTCGGAGTTTGTTCATACAGATGAATACTGCAGGTCATGCGAAACGTGCAAGAGGAATATTCTTATCAACTCTACCAATGATCTTGAAAATGAAATATCGGTTTATATAGGTGACGGCGCGTCGGATTATTGCGTCAGCGGATATGCTGACATTGTTTTTGCAAAGGGACGCCTTGCTTCATACTGCTGGAAAAATAATATTACATATTTTGACTATAAAAATTTTTCCGATATAAAAAATAAAATAATCAAACTGACAGAGAAAAAGATCAGCCATCGACAGGAAGCAATGATAAGACGTCGGGATGTGATGATGGGAGGCTGAAACAATTTGGGATTTGAGATTTCGGATTTGGGAATTTTATGATTTTAGATTTTAGATTTTAGATTTTAGATTTTAGAAATAATTAAAATGAGAGAGTTAGGTAATTTTTTTTTCAAGTACCGCAGTTATGTTCCATTACCTTTTATACTGGTAATGCTGATATTTATGAAGCCTTCGCAGGTGAGCATCCTGTCAGGCTTTACTGTTGCACTTTGCGGAGAGGGTATCAGGATCTGGTCAGTAAGTCTGGCAGGAAGCGAAACAAGAACAACTTCCGGAGTGGGCGGAACATATTTAGTTACTCAGGGTCCTTACTCCATAGTCAGAAATCCTCTCTATGTCGGAAACATCCTCATATACACCGGTATCGGCATTATGAGCTTTGCACTATTTCCTTATCTTCAGATATTCGGATTCCTGTTTTTCTCATTTCAATACTATTGTATCATACTGGCTGAAGAAAATTTTTTATCCTCTAAGTTTGGAGAAGTATTTACCGAATACAAAAAATCGGTAAACAGATTTTTCCCCGGAATAAATAAGATTTCAGGCAGGATCAGATCCCGACTGGAGTTAAATATAAAAGAGGGTCTTAAATCAGAAAAAAGATCAATACAGGCACTGATAATAACATCATCAATTATTGTTCTGTACTACATTTATACAGTCAGATAAGCAACTTGAGAATCAGGCCCTCGGATGTGCCTGTTTGTAAACCTTCTTGAGTTTTTCCGGAGTGAGATGTGTGTATACCTGTGTTGTAGATAAACTTTCATGACCTAGCATATCTTTCACAGCCCTGATGTCAGCTCCGTTATCGAGCAGATGAGTAGCGAAGGTATGTCTTAATACGTGAGGAGATTTCTTTTTCAGGTCAGTTACCCTAGATAAATTTTTTTTAATTAATCTATTAACCTGTACCGGGTAAAGTTTTTTACCTGCATTGTTTAAAAAAAGATAAGATGAGTTATTGATGTTGCAAATATCCCTGATCTTTAAATAATTTGTTATGGCTTTTTCCGCCTCCCTGCCGAAAGGTACAATTCTTTCCTTTGAACCCTTTCCGAAAACCTTTATTGTTCTGTTTCTGAAATCAATTTTATCGACAGTAAGATTTATCAGCTCTGAAAGCCGTATGCCCGTGCTGTAAAATAATTCTATTACCGCTTTATCAAGAATTCCAATGTCTGAAATGTGCTTCTCACCGAGGAGGTTCTTTAATTCCTTTTCTGTAAGAAATGAAGGAAGCTTTTTTTCAAGTTTAGGAAAAATTATCAGTGAAGCATAATTTCTTGAAATGTATTTTTTTCTCAGCAGGTATTTATAAAAAGATTTTATTACAGAGATCTTTCTTGAGACCGATTTTTTTGAATACTTTTTTTTAAAGGCAAACGGGTCTGAAAGATTTACAATGAATGACTTGATGAACACGGCATCGAGCCTGTCGAAATTTATTTTCCTGTCTTTAAAATTTTTATCTGCTTCATTTTCGGATCTGAAAATATATTCTCCGAACTGATGGAGATCATTTTCATATGATGTGACTGTGTGAATTGAATAATTTCTTGTTGCCCTGAGGTAGTCGAGATATTCGCTTAAATATTCATTAAATGTTTTAGACATTTAAATAGCGTCTGATATCGTTGAAAAATTAAACTCCGAAAGCTTCAGCGCGGGCACAACGATCCTTGCACTACCTGTCTCACTGCCCACTACCTTTTCCGTGACAGACATATCAATAATGTTTTTCAGAATGTTGACCGGTGATTCGTTGAACCTGTAATTGTTTATTGCATGTTTGATCTTTCCGTTCTCAATTAAAAAAACCCCGTCCCTTGTTAGTCCGGTAAGAAGTATCTGACGTTGATCAACTGTGCGGATATACCAGAACCTGCTTACATAGATCCCGTTCTCGGTGGAAGCGATAAGTTCCTGTACGGACTTGGATGCTCCTTCCATAATTATATTTGTAGGATAAGGAACATACTCTGTATTTGTCTTCTTCGCCCAGTATCTTCCCGAATATAAATTTTTCAAAACGCCGCTCTTGATCCAGTCCCTTTTATAAACAGGATACCCATCGTTATAGAAAGGAGACGCAGGAGCCAGAGTGCTTTGAGGATCGGAAAAAATATTTACTTTAGCATCAGCGATAGTCTGTCCGATCTTGTTCTTATTATTTTTCTCTGAAAAATAACTTCTCCCTTCATCAGCACTTCTTTTGCTCATGAATCCGATCAGGTTATCTATCATATCACTTACAGCTGCATTATCGAGAATAGTTACGTACTTGCCCGGATCATGCCTTACAGGATCTTTGGAAAGTATTGTTTTATCGATTACTGAATCCGAAAACTTATTAACATTAAGCAGATTAATATCAGCGTAAGACCTGTCAATCTTGCTCGAACCTTTTCCATCCTTAGTACGGACAGTGGTCGAGAATCCTGCATTTGTCCTTTTGTGATATGCGAATAATCCGTTCGTGTTTCCGATAGATGAGAAAGCGGATTCATTCTCAAAATACCCGGCTGACTGAAGATCATTATCTATAGCTTTATCCAAAGTGTATGAGACTTTCTCTGAAATATTCTTCGGAACAAGTTTGTCCGTGTCATCAAAAAATTCTTTCACCTCAAGATATCCGCTTTGCTTTTCAAGCGGAGGCATGAATTCCTCACTTTCGGGTGATAGCCTGGCTATGTCTTCTGACAGACGCACGCCTTTTTCTATCATCTCATCCTCAATTGATGTAATAGTAACCGTGCCTGATCTTTTACCGAAATCAGAAACTATGTCGGCAGAAATGGAATTTATCGCTCCGCATGTGGAAACTGTGTTCAATGCAAATCTTAAATTCTGAGAATTGCTTCCGTCAACATACACTGTCGCAGATTCTGCCTTTGAATAGGATAGAATTTTTTTTATGAGCTTTTCTGCATCTTCTTTTTCTAACAGCATGAAAAATTATATTTGAGATTTTGTATTCAGAATGTTGATGTTCCTGAACCGTGAAGGTACAGCTCCGTGGCTTACAGGTGAGATCTGCCCCGGCTCGCCTTTTCCGCAAAATAAAGATCCTCCGAGATAATATTCACTTTCGTCGCAGATCGCATCACACGAATTCCAGAAGTCAACTGTATTTCCCTGGTAAGCTACATCGTTAAGCATGCCTTCCTTCTTTCCGTTCTTTATCTCCCAGAACTCCTGTCCGGTGAATTGAAAATTATATCTTTGCATGTCAATACTCCAGCTTCCGTCACCTATTACAAGTATCGCGTCATCAGTGTCAGCAATAAGATCGTCAAGGCTTCTTTTTTCTTTTGAAGGTTTCAGAGAAACATTCGGCATTCTTTGAATTGGAAAATGCGACCAGCTGTCCGCGTATGCGCAGCCAAATGACGAATCATTGTTAATATATTTTGCCTGCTCTCTTGTTGTCTGGTAATTTACAAATATACCGTTTTCAATCAATGGAAATTCAGTCGTCTTCACTCCGTCATCGTCATATCCCCGTGTCGCAAGACCATACTTTTGAGTCCTGTCAGCGGTGAGATTGATCAGGTCGGAACCATATTTTAATTTTCCAAGCTTATCCGGAGTCATAAAACTTGTACCCGCGTAATTGGCTTCATAGCCTAATGCCCTGTCTAGTTCAGTCGGATGCCCGCAGGATTCGTGAATTGTAAGAAACAGATTATTCCCGTGAATGATCACATCTCTTTTTCCCGGATTTACCGTCGGCGCTTTCAGTTTCATTTTAGAGTGTTCAACCGCGGTTTCAATCTCACTTTCAAACGGATAATCTTTAAGGTACTCATACCCTTTGCTTAACGGAGGAGAAAGAATTTTGCGTGATTCAAACTGACCGCTTTCTTTATCTATCAAAGTCGGTTCTGTACCAACCCATGTTCTGTAAAGATCCTGAGTGATATATGAACCTTCCGTTGATGCAAAATATTTCCATTCATTAATGAACCACATGAACGAGTCAATATAATTCGCGCCAAGTGACATTGCGAGGTTATTATACTTCAGCTGCTGATCGATCTTATCAGTTATTGAAATGTCAAATGGATTTATTTCTATAGGAGTTTTATATGTATCAACAAACGCAGGCGTATTCACAAGCTCAACCGGGATCTTCTGAAGAATTGAGTTTGCTTTTGATATTTCACATGCTAGCGATGCCACCTTTCCAACTTCATCCTCATTGACAAACGCGCTTGAAGCAAAACCCCATGTTCCGTTGATCAATACCCTGACGCCAAATCCCAGATCTTCACTGTCGGAAATTCGGTCCAGCCTGTCTTCGCTGGTACTGATCCTTTGATTCCTGTTCTTGCATACCCGTATATCCGAATATGAAGCTCCGTTGTTCTTTGCAATGAACATTGAAGTATCGGCAAGTTTCTTAAAATCCTGATCCGTGAATCTTAAAAAATTTTTCAGTAACTCTTCATTTACATTTTTGTCATAGCTATTCTTGCCCAACGCCTTTTCCAAAACACTTCCGGCAAGAATTGCCCCGCAGCAACCAACGGCTGATGATCTCAGAAACTCTCTTCTGTGCATAAATTTTTTTTATAATTTAGCAAAATTATGCTGTAACTTCTTCTTTATTTGCTGTCTCCGGAATTTCTGTTCTTGTTTTACATTGCGGGCATTCAAGGAAATCCCCGTCCTTCTTTGTACTTTTTTTAACAAGATAATTATTTCCGCAGTTAGCGCATTCCTGCATAACAGGCATTGTGTTAGCTATAAAGTCGCAGTCAGGATATCGTGTACATCCGAAAAACATTTTACCGCGTTTCGCTTTTCTCTGCAAAATTTCTCCCTGCTTGCATTTAGGACAGGGAATACCAAGCGTTATCGGTTTGATGCCGTTGCATTTAGGATAATTTGTGCATCCGTAAAATTTTCCGTACCTCCCGACCTTGATCTGCATGTCTGCTCCGCATTTATCACATGTAACTCCCTTTGCCATTTCAAGATCTTTTTCCGTAGGCCGGATCAGCGGAAGCGCTCCTTTGCATTTGGGAAATCTTTCGCATGAAAGGAACTGTCCGTTGCGGCTCCACTTCTTTTGCATCTTCGCGCCCGTTTCTTCACCGCATTCCGGACACGGAATATCCGTCGGCTCAACCATATTTTTCTTAATATCAACAGCAATAGCATCTGCTGCTGTCAGATCCTTATTGAATGGAATATAAAAGTCATCAAGAACTTTTTTATATGTACTCTTTCCGTTCGCAATCGTATCCAGCTCTTCTTCCATCTGAGCAGTAAAATTTATATTAATCACATCATCAAAATGTTTTGAAAGAATTTTATTTACAGCTCTTCCCAGTGTTGTCGCGTATAGTTTCTTTTCGTTGACCTCTACATACATTCTGTTAATTACAGTTGAAACGATAGCCGCGAATGTACTCGGCCTTCCGATCCCCAGTTTGTCAAGCTGCTTTATCAGGCTGCTTTCCGTATAGCGCGGCGGAGGACTGGTGAAGTGCTGATCCTTGCTGAGACTAAGCGCCTTTAAAGTATCATCGACATTAATATCTGCCGGGATAAGAGTAAGATCATCTTCATCTTCAGGAATGTCAGGCTTATCAGTTGTATCTTCCTTGACGTCTTCATATACTTTTAAGAACCCGCTGAATTTCAAAACACTGCCTGTTGCTTTAAACAAATAAGTATTCTTGCTTCCTCTGGGGGAAAGAGCTTTGATTATCACTGTCTTCTGATCAAGAACTGCCTGTGACATCTGTGACGCTACAAATCTTTTCCATATCAGATCATAAAGGTTATGCAGATCCTTTCCAAGCTTCTTCATGTCTTCAGGTCTTCTGTTGACATCGGTAGGGCGTATGGCTTCATGCGCGTCCTGCATATTTTTCTTTTTCGATTTGAATACTTTCGGCTCCCCGGGAAGATAATCATCACCGTAATTCTTTTTAATAAAGTCTCTCGCTGAAGTTATTGCTTCGCCGCTGACTCTTGTAGAATCAGTTCTCATGTAAGTTATCAGTCCGACAAGGCCTTCCTCCTTATTACCTTCTATACCTTCATAAAGCTTCTGGGCAAGCATCATTGTTTTCTTTGGAGAAAAACCGAGCCGCGAAGATGCCGTCTGCTGCAGTACACTTGTCGTGAACGGCGCAGGAGCATTTCTTTTTGTTTCCTTTACCTGGATATCCGTGATCAGATATTTATTATCTCTCAGATCCTGTAATATTTTGTGCGCTTCTTCAATATTGCTTATGTTAGGTTTCCCGCCGTCGAACTTTAATATATCTTCATTGATCTTATAAAGCTTCGCGTTGAAGGATCTTGAAACTCCTGATGGCTTTGAAAATAATCCTTCGATCGACCAGTATTCCTTTGGCTTGAAATTTTCTATCTCATCTTCTCTTTCACAAATTATCTTTAACGCGACAGACTGAACTCTTCCTGCCGAAAGACCAAAGTAAAATGTTTTCCATAGGAACGGACTCACCTTATATCCGAGTATGCGATCCATTACTCTTCTTGCCACCTGCGCCGAAACAAGATTGTCATCAATTTTTCTCGCGTTCTTCATTGCCTGCTCAATACCCGTTTTGGTGATCTCGTTAAAGAGCACTCTGTGTATCTTTTTCTTATCGATCACAACTTCATCCGCGATGTCCGAGGCGATCGCCTCTCCTTCACGATCCGGATCTGTCGCTATGTAAACTTTATCGGAAGATGAAGCTATCCTCCTTAACGAATTGATTATATTTTCCTTCCCGGGTATAACATCGAATGTACCTTTATATCCGTTTTCAAGATCAACATGTATCTTGCTCTTTGGCAGGTCTTTGATATGACCGACAGTTGCTTCAACTATATAGTCTTTGCCTAAGTATTTATTGATTGTCTTTGCCTTTGACGGCGATTCTACTATTACAAGTGATTTGCTCATTTATTGTCTGTAATTATCAAAAAAGTTTTTAAAATATTCATCGTAACAAAAGATCAATGAATTGTTTCGTTGTTGTCCAGTACAATACGGTTAATGGAATTATTGATCCCTTCCGAGTCAAATAAAAGAGATGAAATGATCAGCTTTATCTCCTCAACCCCGGCCTTCTGATAGCCCGCCATGAAGACCCTGTCAATGATCAGTTCTTCGTCCATGTCCGAAATTATCTTCAGTTCTTTCATCTGTATCAGGTAACCCATTGCTTCAGTGGTGAGAATATTTTTTTCAGCGCTGTGAAAAACCCTGTGTGACCTGTCACCTGTGGAATTTTCATTCAGGATCTTTTCACCTGTATCTATTTTCGAAAATATCCACGCGAAAGCCGTGTTGATCTCCGCTTCGGTGTATCCGTCACGATTCAGTTTTTTTAAGTCTATCTCATTGATCTGTTTGCTGTTCTGTATCTCTGTAAGAATATAAACTATTATCTCTATGATTTTTGGCTGCATTCTATTTATTGTTTAAAAAATGATCTTCTTTTTTTCTTATTTGCTTTTTCTCTGCATGAGTCTTGTCATTGTATCCGCACAGGTGAAGAATACCGTGAATGACAACTCTGCGAAGTTCGTTGTTAAGAGTTGTCTTGTATTTTGTTGCATTACTCTTTACTGTATCGATCGAGATCAAAAGTTCACCTTCTATCCTTCCCTCTTCTTCGGTATCATGAAAAGTGATGATATCGGTCTCATAATCATGCCCAAGAAATCTTTTATTATGATCTCTGATAAATTCATCGCTGCAAAATATAATGTTCAGGGCAGAGACATTTACATTTTCACTTTTAAGAATATCATCCGCTAGTTTACCCAACGACATCTTAAATTTTTTTCTCTTCTCCGGAGTCTTTATAAAATCCTTTTTATATAATATGCTCAGTTTCAAATAACGATTGTAACCTTTGTAATAATATAAAAACTCCTGATTAGTTTATTGTATCGGAAATTGAAAGCGCGATGGCTGAAAGAAGTTTTTCAGAATTCAGCTCCGAGAAATCTGAACGAAGTATCTTCTTATCTACATTAGCATACAACGCACAGTCACCCTGTTTCGAAACGATCAGACCGGATACTGTTGATTCGGTTTCCGAAATAAAGATCATTTCTTCAAGCATCTCGCTTACGATCACGCCTGTACAGGACTGCAGCTGAAGATGGGTATTATTGGTATAAACCGAGATAAGATAAAGATCATTATCCTCGGGAAAAATCTCCACGCAAATATTGGCATTAATTCTTTCATTCTTGATATTTACAAGGTAAGAATTTTCTGTCTTTAGAAATTTCTCCGAAAAAAGATTTTCAATTTTCCCGAAATCTTCTTCTCTAATAGGGTTTTTATGAAGTGTCACTTCTATTGGCATTTTATTTAAAAACCCTAACTGAATAATTCAATTAGGGTCTTGCTGTGATTTTTTTAGTGCAATACTCTAGTTAACAATTCTGACATTGGATGCTTTGTGTCCCTTTGAATCTTCTATAAGGTCGAACTCCACTTCAACTCCTTCTTCAAGAGTCTTATATGACTGATCCGAACTAATATTAGAAAAATGAACGAAAACATCTTTTCCGTCGCTTGTCACTATAAATCCAAAGCCCTTCTTGGCATCAAACCATTTTACTTTACCTCGTTCCATTTCTTACCCCCGTGATATTTTTTACTGCATTTGAAAACTGAAACACAGACCGGAATAAACTTCAAAATTTTGTTTCAAATGCTTTCAATGGTCTGAGCCCTTTCATTCTAAATAAAAATTTTTACTCAGAACGCTGTAAAAATATCTATATAAATCTACTTTGTCAATTGATAATTAATTTTTGGCTTATAAAATTAATCCTAACTCTCTTTAGGAATAATTTTTTACCACGAAGGCACTAAGGCACAAAGAAAAAAATAAATTCAATATTTTCTTTACCTCCAAGACTCAAGGCTCTGGATTTTTTAAAAAAAATTACCATAAAGACACAAAGGAAAAATAAGTTTAAACATTTTCTGTATCTCTAAGGATCAAAGACTTTAAGATTTTTTGTAAAAAATATTATAAAGAATATGTTCTTTCTTTGTGTCTTAGTGTCTCGTATGTTAATGTTTTTCTTTGTGTCTTTGTGCCTTTGTGGTAAAAAAAAATCTTAAGGTCTAAAAAAAAATTAAAGAGAGTCATGGATTTTCTCTGTGCCTCTGTGACTCTGTGGTTAAAAAATAATCTCTGAAACCCGGAAACCTTTCCCGGCTCAATTCGTCTTAATATTAAATTCAAATATAAGGAGTAATAAATATGGTTAAGAAGATCTTTACAATATCCGCAATTTTATTTTTTATCTCCTCTTCCCTTTTCGCTCAAAGCTCTTCAAAAAAAGACAGATATAACTACAGGATGTTTTCAAGCAAACCGTCAATTGAACTATCATACGGCTTATCTGACATAAAGATCAACTCAAACTCATACGGACTTGCAAATGCCGGTCTGGCGGAACTTAAGCTCGGATTCACAAATCAATATTCAAGCAGCTATGGAAAGAATATTTTAAATTATCATAACAAATTCCTGTTCCTCAGCTATGCCTCCTCAGATAGTTATGCAAAATCAAATATCTCCGGACTCGAAAATAATTTATGGAGATTTGGTTTCGGCAATAAAGAAGGATATGGAGTAAAGCTTGGTTCGGTTTCTATCATGCCTTATAATTCAAACTCGTTCGCATGGTCAGAGTTTGATTACTCAAAAGGCATCGCTACTGATCCGGCAACAGATTACTCAACACTGGATAATTTTGATAACACATTCAGATTCGGCAGCACCACCGAAGCCGGTATAAATCTTCAGCTCGCTCCGGGCTTCTCGATTCAGCCGAAATATGAGATCGCTGACATTTACCCGAGACACTTGTTCGGCAAACAGTTCATGAGCACTATTATAGAGTGGGGGGGATTGTATCTTATTGACGGATTCACAAAACAAATTCTGAAAAATACACCTGTCGCCGGAGCTTTTGTCAATTTCATTTTAAAGAATGCTTACGAATACGGATTCTATCAGTTAAGAAAGAATGAGATGAACTGGCCGTTCACAAGCACAGCCCCGCTGAGATATAGTACGTTTAAACTTGGGATGGCGTTTACGTTCTAA
>JBDTLQ010000035.1:0-13233 GCA_039934715.1 Ignavibacteria bacterium
AAAGATATACAGGAACTTTGACAGAAAGATCGCGGCAAAAGGAGTCTCGATAGTGATCTGCTGTCATAACAGTTCGGGATTATTACCGGAGACTCTAAGGCACATAAGCATGCAGAAGGTAAGAAGCTATGTGCAGTGGGAGACCATAGTTGTTGATAATGCTTCTACTGACAATACCGCTCAGGCAGCACTGAATGAATGGAGCAAGTACGGGAAAAGCTGCAAGGGTCCCTTAAGAGTTGTAAAGCAGCCGGTACCGGGATTAAGCGCGGCGCGTGAGAAAGGAATAGAGGAGTCAAAGTATGAGTATATAATTTTCTGCGATGATGATAACTGGCTTGATGAGAATTATTTACAGAATGTAGTAACAGTGATGCGTGACAATAAGAAGGTTGCAGTTATTGGATGCAAGACAGAAGCGGTATGTGAAATTGAACCTCCGGTATGGTTTGATAAGTGGAAGAACTGGAGCTATGCAGTAGGAGATCAGGCAGATAAGGCAGGAGATATAACATGGTCAAGAGGTTTTGTCTGGGGTGCGGGGATGGTTTTAAGAAAGGAAGCTCTCAATAAATTGTATCCTGATGGTTTTAAGTCTTTACTGACGGACAGGAAAGGAAAAGAGCTGGCATCGGGGGGAGACACTGAGCTTTGTTATGCTCTTCGTCTTGCTGGGTGGAGGATATGGTATGAGCCAAAGCTTACCCTTAAACATTATATGACCAAGCCGAGATTGACCTGGCAATATTTTCTGAAGCTCTGGAAGGGATTTGGAATAAGCACTGTCGGTCTTGATACATATCTGAATATCATTCCAAAAGACATGATCGAGGGTAATTATGTCGCAATAAAAAAGGATTGGAAGGAGAACTATAAGGACACACGAGCAAAGCTAAAGTCAATCGGACTTTGGAAGACTTTAAATTATAAGAGAATTCCTGAGGGCGATCCGGACGTTCCATTGATAGTCTTTAACCTTGCAAGACTTAAAGAATTAAAGAAGATTAAAAAGATATACGACAGCCGGGCAAGTCAGGTAAACAGGTCGGGATGGAAGAAAGAATTCTTTTATCTAAGGTTACAAAATAAAAAATATAAACCTGCTGTCAATCATGAAGATTATTCTGCCTGGCCGTGGGTTGGTAAAGATAGCAACGATGAAATAAAAGTAGCAGAGGATTTCAAGATCAGTATCCTGACGCCTTCTTATTATTCGGGAGATAAGCTTGAGAAATCAATATTGAGTGTGTTGCACCAGAATTATCATAATTTCGAACACATAATAGTTGACGGAGGATCTAAGGATGATACACTTGGGATCTTAAAAAAGTACCCTCATCTCAAATGGGTTTCAGAACCTGACAGCGGACAATCTGACGCAATGAATAAAGCTTTTAAGATGTGTACAGGGGAAATAATATGTTATCTGAATGCTGATGATTACTTTGAGCCTCTTGCGTTCAAAAAAATAATCAGGGTGTTTAATGAGAAATCTGATGTAGACATGGTTGTCGGCAACCTTATACTGGATAAGAAAGATACTTCAATGGTAATCTATCCGGAAATAGATTATAAAAAAATAATGCTTCCGTTTTATTATTCATTTCCAATTAACCCTGTAAGTTATTTTTATAAGAAAAAAGTACAGGAAGATATTGGAGAATTTCCTTTGGATAATCACTATACAATGGATTATTGGTTTTTGCTACAGGCTTATCAAAAAAATAAGATCCACAAAATTGAAGAGATCCTGGGCATATTTTGTTTACATGAAGTTAATAAGACCTCGACAGCTGATAATTCGAAGAACACTCATGAAACTGTAATAAAACATTTGAAAGAAAATGATATGTTGAGTTTCCCATACTATCTTAATAATTATTACAGAAATAAGATCTTCAGAAATAAAAATTATTCTTCAAAGAAAAGCGGCTTAAGATATTTGAAGTTAAAATATATCAGAAGGATACGATTCAGCAAAGATTATTCTGAAAATATTTTCATTAAAGCGAAGGATAGGTGTTACAACAATCATTTCTTAAAGGGATTTTTACTCCTGAATTTTTCGGGCCTTGTATATCCGCCGTCAATTTTCAAAGAAAGCAGAAGAAGCTTATTCTACAGGACAGTCTTCGGGCATTCACTTGTGGAGAAGGGGCGTAAGTATTATTATAAGAGCATTATAAAAAGGTATGAAATAAAAAAAGAGCTTAAGAGAAAAATTCATTACATCCCGGGTTTTTCAGGTCAGCCTGTTTTAAAACCGAAGCTTCAGAAGTCGGGTATTTTGAAAATGGTGTTCAGCAGAAGTGCAAACGATTATTCTGAAGAACTTTTTGAAACTGCGCATCATCAATGCTATAACTACCAGTATTTACAGGCTTTTATAAATCTTAATAAATCATTTTTGGTTCAGCCGTTTTCTATTTTTAAAGAAAGCAGAAGAAGTTTAATGTACAGATCGGTATTGGGGCATTCCTTGATAGAAAAGCTCCGTAAAAATTATTATAATAGTATTGTAAAAGTCAGTGAATTGAAACCTTCTGTCAGAAGGAATCCTTACAGCGGGTATAATTTTTTTCAAAAGATCAGAGTTTTTTTCAGGGATACGTATTATTTTTTCCGGTACAGAAAATTCAAGGTGTATTCCGAAAATAATTATTTACGCAGCCAGGAAAATTTTATGATCAAGAAAAGACTTAAATCTTTTGGTTTATTGATAATTTCTTTACTGCTATATCCGTTTTCAATTTTCAAACAAAGCCGTCAAAGCCTCCTGTTTCATATTATCACGGGCAATTCATCTACGGGAAAATTAAAAGGGAAATAACCTGTCAAAGCTTTGTGCATGAGCATTATTAGAATCATTTAAGCAATCGTTTTCAAAAATGAATAAAGGTGTGTCCATAGTAGTATGCTGTTATAACAGTTCTAAACTTCTTACAGAAACACTTCAACAAATAACATCGATGAAAGTCAGACCGGGTATTCAATGGGAAATAATAATCGTTGACAACAACTCAAGCGATAACACAACGGAGACGGCAAAAAAGCTGATGGCAGAATACAGCACAAGGGTTCCTTATAAGATCTTATTCCAGTCTGTTCAGGGTTTGTCATCCGCCCGCAAAATGGGACTTGATAATTCCCGGTATGAATATGTGATTTTCTGCGACGACGACAACAGATTGAACAGCGATTATATTGATCTGAGCTTTGACATAATGGAAAAAAATAAAAACATAGGAGCACTTGGCGGTGAAAGTGAGGCCGATGCTGATGAAAATCTTCCGGAATGGTTTGAAAGGTATCAGCAAAATTATGCCGTGGGCTCTCAGTCACAAATAAGCGGTGATATTACATGGACACATGGATCACTCTGGGGAGCAGGGATCATCATCAGGAAATCCGCTGTCGAGGAATTGTTTTCTAAAGGATACAGGTCTTTATTATCAGACAGGACAAAGGACAGTCTCACATCGGGAGGTGATGTTGAGCTTTGTTACGCATTGAGGCTTGCCGGCTGGAAGATCTGGTACCAGCCTGCTCTTAAAATAAAACATCATATCGAACATAACAGGCTGAACTGGAATTATCTTCGGAAATTAAACCGCGGGTTCGGTGAACAGAAGGTTGTTTTCGATGCATACTTGAAGGCGCTTGAGCCTGAGCCGAGGAATTTTAATCAAAGCATAAAACAGAATTGGTATTATCAGTTCATCCGGCTGTTAAAAAAATTCAGAGGTTATGGTTTCAGAAAACTTATACGGTTTAACGATCCATATGAAGGTGATCCGGAAATATTAAGAATTGAAAAATCTGTCGGCAGGCTTAAACAGTTAATAAAAATCAGAGGTGAATATTATAAAGGTATCGTTTCAATAAGAAAAGCGTCGTGGAGAAAAGTGTTTTTACCCGAAAACATTTAACACCGAAAAGATGAACCCAAAAATAAGTGTGATCACCACTGTATTAAACTGTGATAATTATATTTCCAAATCTATTGAAAGCATAGCCGGACAGACATTCAGAGACTTTGAGTACATCATAATAAACGACGGCTCTTCCGATAACACATCAAAAATTATCCATACATTCTCTCAAAAGGATAGCAGGCTCATCATAATAGATAATGAAAAAAATCTCGGCAGGGTAAAATCACTTAACCTGGCGTTGGGAATGGCAAGCGGTAAATATATTGCTATACAGGATGCGGATGATATTTCTTTGCCTGAGAGATTGAAGACGCAGTATCTTTTCCTTGAAAAAAACCATGATCATGTATTAGTCGGAGCTGATGTGACTGTGATTGATGAAAAGGGATCTGAAATGTCCAGTCCTCTGAGACCTGAAAAAAATCTTGAAGCAAAATTCAGTCTTCTATTCAGGTGCACGTTTGCAAATCCAAGCATAATGTTCAGGAAGGCTGTGCTTGATAAACACAATATACAATATGAAGAGGACTTTGAACACTCCGAGGATTTCCGTATCATATCACTTATAAGTGTGCATGGGAAGGTCCATAATCTTACCGACAGGCTTGTTAAATACAGAAAACACGAAAGCAACAATAGCAGGGTAAACTCAAATGTATTAAACGAAACCAGTACTCAAATAGTAAAGGATAATCTTGCGGCAATGGGATTTAAAGTTAACTTTGATCAGGCAGGCAGATTGAGAAAACTGATCTCTTCGAGAGGAATAAACAAGAAATTTCTTTATGAGGATGTAAAGCTTCTTTTTAAGATTATAAAGGAATTTCAGAAGAAAAATAGTTCAAAGGGAAACAGGGAAGTTCTGAATTCATTGCGAAGAATGTCCGGATGGCTCGGGAAGAAAAATATTGTCTCAAGACCTGAGTATCTGAGGCTGTATATTTCAATCTTGACATACTATTATAAAGACAGTATCTTTGACAGAAAAAAATCCGAGACTTTTAAGAGCTAAGAATTCTCTCACTCAATTTCACCTTATAGAAAATCTTTTTACTCTTTTATCGCATTATAATTAGTATTGTTAGGCTTGTATTAATTTATAATTAAAGGGTACCATTTAACTTTATTAGCTGAATTAAAATAGCTAATTTCTAATTAACTCAAGAACATTTAAAATCTATTCAGGGATTATTTTCAGAAATCTGAAGTATTCAGATAATACTTTTATCCTAAATTTCAAAAATGTCAGTCATACAAAATAAAAGAAAACTTGTATCTGTAATAATACCCTTTTACAACAGGATAGGACTTCTGAAGGCTTCGGTTCAGTCTGTGATCAGACAATCATATAAGCCTATAGAACTTATCCTTGTTGATGACCATT
This sequence comes from Ignavibacteria bacterium, assembly GCA_039934715.1. Classification (GTDB taxonomy): domain Bacteria; phylum Bacteroidota; class Ignavibacteria; order Tepidaquicellales; family Tepidaquicellaceae; genus JAGPCH01. Next base: position 5,320 of record JBDTLQ010000035.1, read on the forward strand.
CGGAAGAAATTTTTGACAGGGATTTCATAAAAGATTACACCTCAAAAGAATTCAGGATCAAGATAATAAGAAACGAAAAGAATATCGGTCCCGGTCTTGCGCGTGAAGCCGGAAGGCTCATTGCAAAAGGAGACTATTTCGCTTATCTTGATTCCGATGATTTCTGGCACGAAGAGTTTTTGGAAAAGCTTGTATCATGTTTAGAAAACAACAAGAGTGTTGGAATGGCTTACAGCAAAACCATTCTTATCAGGACAACCGGAAATTTTTTAAGAAATAAAAATGATAAGTCGTTTGATAAGATCGTTCCTGTTCTTTTTGATGTTCACGGCAGGCCATGGGCTACAGGTGCATGCCTTTGGAAACGAGAAATTGTAAATAAGATCGGTTCATGGTCGAATGCAAGAATATGGGAAGATTACGAATACGATGTCAGAGCTGCCATCGTTAATAATAAGATCATCCATATCCCGGAAGTTCTTTTTTATGTCAATATGGATTCGAAGGAAAAGATCTCCCTTGTCAAGAACACGACAAAGATGATCGCCGATAAGGCAAACTCAATTTTGAACATTGCAAAGAATCTACGCAAGTCCAAGTTTTTTCAGGACAAGGATATTCGCAAGAGGATGTCATATTATCTTCTGACCTCATGCGCAACTCTTTCCGATAATAACTACAATAAATCAATGATCCGGAATCTGTTTAAAGAATATTATTTTTGGAAGGGAAATAATTTTTTTCTTGTAAATGCTGTTACATCACTGGCGCCGCCAAAGATCAATTCAAAAATTTACAGGAAAATCAGACAGCTGTTTGTATTAATTTTTTTTTATTGTATAACCTAAGATCAATAATTCAAATCAATTTTTTATTCAACATTAAATACCACCCAATTTGAATAGTCCCGTTAGTATTTTTCAAGGTATCGCCAGGAAACTGCTGTTCTTCATTCTTCTTTCATTATCATATTCCATTTCTGCATCAGCGCAAAATTATAACTGGATCACACCGGGAAAAACCTATCTTAAGCTCCATATTGTAAGTGACGGAATGTACCGGATAAACAAATCAGACTTTACAAACGCGGGTATAAATCCTGCTGTTATAGATCCACGGACTGTAAAGGTCCTTAACAAAGGTTTACAGATCCCGATTTATTTCAGCGGAGAAGCGGACGGAGTATTTAATGACAACGACTATCTTGATTTTTATGGTGAGAGGAGACGGGGTGGAACTGTAAATGTTTATAACTCAAACAATGACTCTGTTTATGCTTTGAATGAATATTATAATCAATATTCGGATACTAATTCATACTGGATAGAATGGGGCGGCGTAAATGGAATCAGATACACAGCAGGAAGTTTTACAACAACCTCGTCTTATCCATCAGTTTTTTTTAAAGATTCTCTTCATTTCGAAAAAGATAATTTGTATTCTCAGGGAGAAAATGTATCTGCTAGCGATTACCGATATTTGAATACCGAAAAGTTCTCGGGAGAAGGATGGTACTGGAGTTTTCTTTCTAATGCTCAGACAATAAGCGATACATTCTCACTTCCTAATCTTTATACAATTCCACAGAATGCATCAATAAAGGTTTTCGCTTATCCACAGAATACCAGTAATACAATTACAAATGATCATACAATCGAGATCAGCGTTAATGGTACAGTGATAAGCACAATGGTCAGAAATGATTTCAACAGATTTGACACTACGGTAAACTTTTCAAGCTCACTACTCAGTAATTTTTCTGTTAATACAATTTCAGTAAAGTATAATTCAGCATCGGGATTTGCAGGAAATGTTTTTTTTGATTTTTTCGAACTGAGCTACCCGAGGCTTTTCAGGTTTGTGAATAATAAATTATCAGCTGACATTAGTGGAACGGATACAACTTCAAAGCTTTTCAGAGTATCTTCTTTCAATACACTAAACACATTAAATATTTATGATGTAAGAAATAACATACGGGTTTCAAATTTCACAGCTTCGGGAGATACATTAAAGTTTACAGGAAGGAGCAATGCAAAATTTGAAATAGTGAACGATTCCATTCGTAAAAAACCAGCCCGCATCAGATCAAGGCAGGTGCCTGATCTTGCAGCTTCCAGTAATGGTGCGGATTATCTTTTAATATATAATTCACTATTTCAATCACAGGCCGAACAGTTAAGAGCGCACCGGCAGTCACTCGATAATTTCCGTTCGGTAAAAGCGGAAATTGAAGACATCTATGATATTTTTAATTACGGAAATGAGGATCCACTGGCCGTGAAAAATTTTGCGCTTCATGTTTATGATACATGGCAGCTGCCGAAACTGAAATACATTTGTCTTCTCGGAAGAGGATCTCTTGATCCAAAACAAAACGTGCCGACATCAACTTATGTAAAAAATCTTGTTCCCGTTTACGGAAATCCCCCCTCAGACGGGTACTTTTCAAATATGAATAGAGGAAGCTTCTTCTATGGCGATAGGGTCCCGATCGGACGTCTACCTGCATACACTGTGTCTGAGGCACAGACAATGGTTGACAAAATCATGGCCTATGAGAACGAACCCCCTGACAGTTGGTGGAAAGCTTTTACATTTATCACAGGAGGCTCTACTTATTCTGAACAACAGTCTTATCAGCAAAGGTCTAACTTTGAAGCAGGTACATATGTATTACCTGCGCCTATTTCCGGTGAAGCTCATAAGATATACAGGTCGGATACATCAGGCCATATAACTTTTAATTATGCAGACTCCATTAAGAACGAAATCAACAGAGGAACCCTGTTTGTTAATTTTAAAGGACATGCAGGAAGTCATGACTGGGAAGTCGGTATGACGGATCCCAATGTACTGAATAATGGAAATAAACTCCCATTGATATTAAGCCTGACATGTTTTACGGGAGAAAGCTCCAAAGCTGAATTCAGAGGATTCGGTGAAAAGTTTATGTATCTCAACGGCAAAGGAGCCATTGGATTTATTGCGACTACGGGATGGAGCTTTGCAAATACAGGAAACGATCTCGGAACTCTCATACTTCAGTCAATCAAACTAGACAGCAACAGGAGAATGGGAGACCTGATAAAAAAGGCGGAGGATATTCTGGGTTATGATTCATTAAGTTTTGCTGTCCGTCATACAATAAATTGTTATAAACTATTGGGTGATCCTGCTGTAAAAATTAAATTGCCGAGAAATCCGGAATTTGTTATACGAAATAATGATTATACCCTATCAACTGAGTCAATTGTACTGGATGAACCTGTAACATTATCGATCTTCCCAAAAAATTACGGATTAAATGCCGATTCATGCAAGATAAGATTCCAGTTAAAAAAGAATAGTCAAAATTATTTAGTAAAAGATACAGTGTACAGATCTTTCCGTTTTCTTGATACGGTATTATATAGTTTCAAAGTTGATACTCCGGGCGTTTACACAATGACAGTCAATTTAGATCAGGGAAATTGGTATCCTGCCGAAGATGAATCCGATAACTCCATTACCTTTAATATTCCTTATAATGAATATGCTTTTTTACAGATAAACCCTGTCGATAATTCTATCCAGACTAAAGACAGCATTGAACTCATAGGATTAAACCCGGGATTGAATTACACACAGAATACAGTAAGAGTGATAATTGAAATGGACACAAGCAGAATATTCACATCACCTGCATTAAGAACATTTTCGCGGATCGTTTCATCGGGAGTTTCCACCAAATTTAAAGCATTGCTTCCGGTACTGATCAATAACACGTTGTATTATTGCCGTACCAGTTCAATAATCAATAATGATACAACAGGATGGTCCAGGATACAGAGATTTATTTTTAATAACGGAATAACCGTTGCCGAGAACATAAAGAGAGATCCTCTTGAGACAGACGCATATACAAATGCTGATGCCAATACCGAGATATTTAAACACAGGTCTGAGCAATTTTCTCCTTCGGATTTTGTAAATACAAATTTTAACTCCGGCAACATTAAGCTTAATGAAGTTTCATCAAATCTTTTTGTAAGATCACTCGGCAGCAATGCAGAGGAGGCTTCATACTTCAGCATTGGCGATAAGAATATTTATATTGACGGAGGACAGAATACCGGACTTAATTTAGTTAAGGTCAGAAAATTAACAGGAAGTATTCTTGAGTTTAAGAATCTCAAAATGAACACGGCTGCATCTTCAGACTCGCTCATAAACATTCTTAATGCATATGATTCAACACATTACTTAATGCTTCTTAATGCAGCTTATTTTGCCGGGGGAACGACACTCAGCGCCTCTGCAAAAAGCAAGCTGAGAGAATTTGGAAGCATCTATTGCGACTCAATCGGTCTTCTTAGCTACTTTCACTCATGGAGCTTTATCGGATATCTCGGTGCAACATCTTCGCAGGTTTCTGAAATGTTCGATCCATGCTGCAGAACTTCGATCAGCTGTACCAACTGCGATCATTGGTCACCTGCGGTAAGTTCTATGAATGTTATCTTTAAGAAGCCTTCAGGATCTGTATCCAATATAATAGGACCGGCAAAAGAATGGAAGCAATTTAATTGGAATCAGACAATCCCATCAGGCAGTAGTCTCGTATTTGATATTATTGGGATAAAGAGTAACGGAGAGCAAACTACTTTAAGATCCGATATTTCAACAAGTAATTTTGTAGAACTTTCCTCCATAAATTCGCGTGAATATCCGAAGCTTAATCTTCTCGCGAAATTTAAGATCGATACTTTGACAGGAATGCAGTCACCGGTAATGAATTCTATTAATGTCATTTATTCACAGGCATCTGAGCTTATGCTCGATCAAAATTCATTGATAATAAATTCCGGGAAGGATAATAATGTTGTTAACTTTTCCTTTGATTATCACAATGCGGGATTTAACTATATCTACGGAAACATAGTCCGTGTTTACAGCGGAGCTGTTTCGGATTCAAATATAATTCTGACTGATACCGTTTCTTCATTGATAAAACCGGATAGCTCAAGACACTACGCAAACAGTTTTACGATGCCTGTTTTCAGAGACAGCACACAGATCAATTTTAATATCAGACCGCGGGACAGATCAAATGAATTTTATACATTTAATAACTGGGCAAGCACTAGCATTGCCACTTCGAAAAAATCAATTACTCAGGATGTACAGGTTTTATTTGATGGAAAAGAAATAAGCAACGGTGAGAATATCAGGCGTAATCCTGAGGTGAGGGTCAATCTTGAAAAGATACAGGATCTATCTTTAAGTGAGGATACTACATTGGTATCGATCCTGTTAAATAAAAAATATATACCTTATCTGATAAACGGAAAATCAAACCCGGCAGTAAAGCAAGCCGGATACGATAATAAATTTTCAGGAAACGACTATACATTGAATTTTTATCCGGAGTTAAATTCAGGGAAAAATAATATTTCAGTAATTTGCAAAAACGGATCCGACGGAAATTATGATACGCTTTCTTATGATGTGATCGTAACCGGTGAATTCAGTGTAAGCGATCTTTATAATTACCCCAATCCGATGAGAACAGAGACGAGTTTTATTTTTAATGTTGAAGGCGCGGCGGCGGAAAATTTATTTAAGATAAAGATATATACGGTCACCGGCCGTTTGATAAGGGAAATTCAATACAATGCAAATACCGGCTACAACCAGGTTTCATGGGATGGCAGAGACAATGACGGTGATTTATTGGCTAACGGAACTTATTTTTATAAACTGATCATTGAAGATAAATCAAGCAATGAGCAGCAGGTGCAAAAGCTTGTAGTGCTCAGGTGAAATTATTACGTAAAAAATACCCGTTAATTTAAAATTTATCCCTAAAGAAAAATTTATCATACCAACACCTCTTATGAAAAAATTATTATTTATTTTATTTATAACTTTCAGCTTTTTCCATTTTAAAAATTCGTTCTCACAAAATTACAACTGGATAACCCCGAATAAGTCTTATCTTAAGATGTATCTTGCTGATGACGGTATGTACAGGATCAATAAAGTTGATTTCACAAACGCCGGTGTCAATACAGCCATCGTTGACCCTCGTACTGTGAAAGTTTATAACAAAGGAGTTCAGATACCGGTCTACTTCCAGGGGGAAACCGATGGTGTCTTTGATGCAGCTGATTATCTGGATTTTTACGGGACAAGAAATTACGGCGGCCTGACCACTACCTATGATCAGAACAATGTTCTTTCCTACACAACTAACGAGTACTACAATCAGTATTCCGACACAAATATATACTGGCTTGACTGGGGAGGAAGTTTTGGACTGAGATATGCAAATTCCAATTATACTTCGGCAGTTAATTACCCGGCTTTATTTTATAATGACCGTCTTCATTTTGAGCGGGATTATTTTTATTCACAGGGTGAAGTTATTACCAGCAGCGATCTCAGGTTCCTGAGCACTGAAAAGTTCAGAGGCGAAGGGTGGTACTGGACAACATTGTACGACAATCAGACACTGAGTGACACTTTCTCAATTCCATATCTGTCTACAGCTCCGCAAAATGCGAGCATCAAAATTTTTGCATATCCTGTTAACAGGAACACTTCAATATTCAATGAGCATACACTTCAGGTTAGTGTAAATGGAACTCTTGTTAAAACCTTTGTTGCAAATGATGTAAACCGCATAGATTCATCGGTTACTTTTTCAAGCTCTTTGCTTTCAGGTACCGGGGTTAATACAGTTTCGATAAAGTATGTGCCTGCACCGGGATCCTCCGGTTCTATATACATTGATATGTTTGAAGTTCAGTATCCCAATACATTTAGCTTTAAAAATAATATTTTTTCAGGAGAGCTTGGCGGCGTGGATTCAACATCGAAGCTGTTTAAAGTTAAAAATTATTTGCCTTCAGGCTTCTTAAACATTTATGATGTTTACAACAATATAAAGATAAATACCTCTAGCGTAAGCGGAGATACTTTAAAGTTCACAGGGAAGAGCAATGGAAAATTTGAAGTTGTTAATAATGTTATCACGAAGAAACCATTTCGTATAAAACAGAAGCAGGTTTCGGATCTTGCTTCCTCATCCAACGGCGCGGATTATCTTATAATCTATCCGAATGCTTTTTCATCTTCAGCAGAACAGCTCAGAGCATATAGACAGGCACATGACGGTTTCAGATCGTTTAAAGCTGAGATCGAGGATATTTATGATATATTTAATTACGGATTGGAAAGTCCGGTTGCTGTAAGAAATTTTACAAGCCATGTTTATAATAACTGGCAGCTCCCTAAGCTTGCTTATATATGTCTTTTAGGAAGAGCTTCACTTGATCCGAAAAAACTGATGCCATCTTCTTCATACTATAAGAATATCATTCCTGCGTACGGTTATCCTCCTTCAGACGGATACTTTGCAAATTTTAACATGGGTACATTCTGCTATTACGATATGATCGCGATCGGAAGACTGCCAGCATATTACCCTTCCGAAGCGCAGGTAATGGTTGATAAAATTATTGCTTATGAAAGCCAGAAGCCTGCCAGCTGGTCAAAAGATTTTATATTTATTACCGGCGGTGGTACACCTTCTGAGCAAAATCTTCATCAGACAAAATCGAATTTTGAGATAGGGTTTTATATCGATGTTCCTCCTGTCTCGGGTAATGCACATAAAATATACAGGAGTGATGTGCCGGGAGGTGAATCATTTAATTTAAAAGACTCTATAAGAAATGATATCAGCCGGGGATGCTTATATGTAAATTTCAGAGGACATGCAGGCAGCCATGACTGGGAAGTTGCAATGGACGATGTTAATACACTTTCAAACGGAAACAAACTTCCCCTGGTATTAAGTCTTACATGCTTTACCGGAGAAAATTCAAAACCCGATTACCGGGGCTTCGGAGAACAATTCCTTTACCT
>JBDTLQ010000036.1:0-13137 GCA_039934715.1 Ignavibacteria bacterium
GTTGCGGGGAGTTTTATTCAAATGTGTAAAGAACTTCTTGATGAATGTAAAAAACGCGGCGAATTAAAAACCGGCATAAGTACCCAATCAGCGGCTCATACTATACTCGCTATCTGTGCGGGATCATATATAAGATTTAATTCTGTCCCGGAAAATTTAAGAACAATAAAGCAATCAAAAAAAATAGCTTTGGACTATTTGAAATTAATTCATAAATAATCTTATCATGAAAAAGTATTTAATATCTTTTTTCGTCTGGGGTATAGTAATAATAGTAACCTCTCCGGCCACTAAGGCAAGTGGATTTGACACCGCTTACGCTCAGATTCTACAAAATAAGATCGATCAGCTTAAAACTTCATATTCTCTTGTCGGAATTTCAGCCGCGGCAATCGTACCATCTCAGGGAACCTGGGTCGGAACAAGCGGCATATCTTCATCCGACAGCGATAAGATGACAACCGAAATGGTAATGGGTGCAGGAAGCGTGACAAAAAATTTTATCGCTACAATCATACTTCAACTCGACGAAGCAGACAGCTTAAGCATAAATGATTCAGTTGGAAAGTGGCTGCCGCCTTACACAAATGTAACCGGTTCTGCAACCCTGAAACAGCTGTTGGATCATTCAAGCGGGATTTATAATATAACAGATAATCCCAGCTTCCTTGCCGCGATCAATTCTAATCTTAACAGGATGTGGACAATGGAAGAAGTAATGAGTGGAGGATACATTCTGAATCCTTACTTTAGTCCGGGTTCAAGCTTTCACTATTCAAATACAAATTACATGCTGCTCGGGATGATCATTACTAAAATAATGAGAACAACTCTTGCACAACAATTTCGTGACAGATTTTATACACTCTATTTTTTAAGTGATTCTTTTTTTGAAATTGACGATACCGTTACACAGCCATTCGCCCACAATTGGGCCGACATAACAGGAACAGGTGTCATACAGGATGCATTCTTTGTTCCCAACACTGCGATCAACAGTTCAACTATCGGTGCAGGCGGAGTAATAAGCGTTCCGGAAAATCTGGCGAGATGGGCCGGTAATTTATTCGGAGGATTCGTTTTATCAGAAGCCAATCTTTCCCAAATGCTGACATTCCGACCCGCGAACATATCGGGCGCAAACGGTTATGGCCTGGGAACCATGAGATACATTGTATCGGGGAGAACATGTTACGGACACGGAGGAAATACATTTGGTTATACTACAGTAATGATCTATGATCCAGTCGATCACATTTCGATCGCAATCATGATGAACAGGGATCTCAACGGAGGTCCGGTTGGAATTTCATTTTTGAATACGGTGATACAAAACATGCCGGTGGGAATAAAATCAATTTCAGATATTACCCCCGACAATTTCAGTCTTCAGCAGAATTTTCCGAACCCGTTCAACCCCGAGACAAAAATTAAGTTCGAATTGCCCGAAAAAGAATTTGTGACCTTGAGTGTGATAAATATGTTGGGACAAGAGGTTGAAACACTGTTCGAAGGAGTTCTCTCTTCAGGAACATATACTTACAACTGGAACGCATCAGAATTTACAGCCGGTGTTTATTTTTACAGATTACAAACAACCAGACATTCGGAAGTCAAAAAAATGCTGCTCCTAAAATAAAGAACAATTTCTTTTATCTTAAAAGAAATTGTTCTTTGATTAAATCAATATTTGAAATCTGAAATTTGTAATTTTAAATTTAATTGGTTTCTGCGTCCGCTATCTTCAGCGCTTCAGAAATTATGTCCAGTCCTTCATCAACCTGCTCTTTTGTAACGCATAGCGGCGGCGCGACAAAAATATAATTCCATCGCCCAAACGTGAACATTCCCAGCTCCGAGATCTTTGCCATGACCTTATTCATAACACCCATTTCAGCGGCAGGTGCATTCCATCTGACCATGGGCTCTTTTGTCTTGCGGTTCTTAACCAGCTCGATGCATCCGAGCAGACCTGTATTTCTCCAGTCACCAATTGAAGGATGTTCTTCTTTCATCTCCACCATTTTCAGATCAATATACTTCCCCATTACATCCGCATTCTCAATAAGGTTTTCCTCTTTATAAATATCGATCACCGCGTTAGCGGCTGCAAGGGAAACAGGATGCGCGGAATATGTAAGACCCATCATCATTGGCTTATCATCAAATGCTTTTGCAATTTCTTCTTTAACAATAATTCCTCCGAGCGGAACATAAGCTGATGTAATTCCTTTTGCCATGCACATGATATCCGGCTCGACATCATGATGATCAATGCCAAACCATTTTCCCGTACGTCCGAAACCACTCATCACTTCATCGGCGATGGTGAGAATTCCATACTTATCAGCTATAGCTTTCACTCTTTTCCAGTATCCCTCCGGATATTTTATACATCCGGATGAACCCGATTCGCCTTCCAGCATTATCGCCGCAATATTATCGGGTCCTTCATATTGAATTACTCTTTCAAGATGAGCAGCTGCATTCTCAGCACACTCTTCGGGAGTCTTGCTGTTCCACGGACAGCGGTAAAAGTAAGGATTCTCTACGTGCACAAAATTCGGTGCCTGCTGCGAATCGATCGGCAGCTTTCTCGGATCTCCTCCGGCACTTGCTGATGCATATGTAGCTCCGTGATAGGATAAATACAATGCAACTATCTTATGTTTTCCTGAATAAATTCGTGCGAGCTTTATAGCATTCTCAACTGCTTCAGCGCCGCCAAGCGTAAAGAAAGTTCGGCTCAATGTTCCCGGTGTGATCTCCGCCAATTTTTTTCCTACCTCGCCTCTTACTTTTGTTGCCATGCCGGGATAAACATAACTCACTTCTCTCATTTGTTCGGCTACTGCGTCTGTGACCTTCTGATTGCCATGACCGATATTAACAGCGATCAGCTGTGAAGAAAAATCTATGTAACGTTTTCCATCTTTATCATAAAGATATACGCCTTCTGCTTTATCGATGACAATTGGTTTGACACCTCTCTGCTTGGACCATGAAGTTAATGTATAGTTCATACAATTCTGTATGATCTCGTCTTTGTCGTTTTCTGTTATTGTTTGCATATTAAAAATTATTTTTTATTTTTATTAAATAATTAAAATTTAAAATGAAACTAAATTTTCCAAACTCTTTTGTCCTTCGTCCTTGCTGGATTTGCTATCTTTCCAATTTTCTGAAGCTCTATTAAAATTTTTATTTTCTCTTCGATGGGAAGCTTTGCTTTGCTTTTATGATATTTTATTTTTGAATCAAATATCGATTTAACTTCTTTACTTATTTTCTTATTTTCCGGAATTTTCATAGAGTATTATCTAAACTTTCAGATCTATCCTGTAAATTCAATTTTCAATACAGTGCTCTTCGACAATGACTTACGCAACTTCGTACTCAACTTTATTCGGAACGGAAATTTTCTTCGATGCTTCAAGAATTTCAATTCCAATTATATCGCCATTAACCGAATAATCAATTATTATTCCCGGTTTACTTTCATCGCTTTCACTTGTTGCTTGTCTTAAAATTGCTCTCGTTGTTCCTATATCAAGTTCTTTGTGATTTGGAATAGTCAATGTTTCTTTCCTCCCATCTCTAAACTCCTTAATTTAATATGACTACCTTTGATTAATCAATTCGAATCCAACTTTTTGGAAAATAGAAATAATTTCTTTGCCTGATAGTTTTTTAATCCTGGACAGATTCCGATTCCAACTCAAAAGTTGCAAGTAAGCTCGGTTTTTCATCCAATCCAAATTCTTTTGGATCTTCTCCTTCAAGGAAAAGCTCTACTGCTTCTTTTAAATTGTTTGTAATCTCAACTAGTGTTTGTCCTTGTGTAACAACCGGAACCTCCAGACATTCAGCGACATAACTGCTTTCTTCGCTGCTGATTATGACTGCTTTGATATTTGTTAGGAGTTTCATAATTGAAAAATATTTATTTTTTATCAATAGAAAAGTTTTTTACTATGTTCTATATAACTATTTACCTTCATATTATTTATTCTTTGCGTAGTCATTCCCATGAATTGGGAATCCAGATTTCTTCTATTTACCAAGCCCCGTTTAGCAAACCACAAAAATTCTTTTAATTTTCTATTGAATCGCTTCGAAGGAATTGACGATGCTTTGTCACAGAAGAGTTACTAATAAATTGCCAGTTCCAACCTTATTACCATTTTTATCTTTGGTTGTGTTGGTTTTTGAGTCATATGTTCCTATTTTGTTTCCATACTTATCCTTTAGGATAAGATAATTACCCTCTTGTTTAATCTCTCCAATTTTATTTCCGTATTTGTCTTTTAAAACTTGGCTTAACATATTTCATTTTAAAAATTAAAAGTATAATTAAAATTTAGTCGTTGTTTAATTGAGTTATATGATAATGTAAATTTATTTATTTGATTAGTAGGTAAAAACTGTTTGTTATATTCTTTGGAAGTCGAGATAGCATCTATGAAACTATAAATGTAAAATACAATTCCCCCTAAAATTGAAGAAACTGAATAAATTTTATTATTATCCCTTTTTCTTTCCGCTTCATATTTCTGAGATTCTAATTTTGATTTTAAAACAGGATCTGTAAAAACAGCAGGAGTAAGAAGTTGAGATTCCAACGTTATAGCTTCATTGTCGTAGTCCCTTGCTTTATTTTCAAAGTGAATAGCTAAAAAACTGGATAACCCCACTCCAACTATTGTTATTAATCCTTTACCTATATTTCCATTGTAGAATTGCCCAATCCCAGGAACTATTGATTGTAAAGCCGCAAATGAAGAAGATTTTTTCATTGATTCAATATTTTCAAGTCTATCTTTTGCTAAACTATTTTCATTTAAATAATAAGAGTTATTATATAACCATAGGGCATCACCAAACCTTTTTTTGTTTTCATTTTGTTTCCCTAATTTTAAATAACAATCTGCTAATTTTGCTTTAATCAAATGTTCATTAGAAAGATTGTATTCTGAAGAATACTTATATGCAATGGATAGAGATTCGAAAGCATCTGTCAAATGATTTTTATCCAAAGCCTCTTTACCCAGTTGGTAAAAACTTTCTGTTAAATTAACTTTTACCTTATCGAATGATTGTATGTAATTTTTTGTTGCATCTGTATATTTTAATACAGCATTTTTATAATCCCCTTCACTGAAATATTTATCTCCTTCTTCAATTTCGATTTCACTTTTTTCTTGGGTAGACTTTAATAAATCTAAAGTTGATTCTCTATTTTCTATAATAATATTGACTCCTAATAGGTAAATTGAAACATTATAAGCATTTAAAGTTAAGTGATTAAATACCATTTCCCATTCATAGAAAGTTGATAACCCTGTAGGTTCTATTGTTTGAAAAGCCTCTACAGGAATTTGTGTTTCGAAAATTGTTTTTGCCATTATTGAAGACGGAAGGTATTTAAGTGTTGGTGTAGATGGTATTGAAAATTCGATATAAGCATCGACTTGTTCCCTATATGGACTTATGTGAGACCAAGCTTCTCCGTATGGGTTAAAAGCCGAGAAAGCGCTTCCTATATTTTGAATTTGTACAATAACTTTTAATTTTGTATGACCTATAAATTCAAAGGATTTCAATTTGACCTCAACTTGAGCAGAAATATAATTCAAAAAAAACATCTGAAAAAAAATGAATAGAATTACTAATAATTTTTTCATTGTGACTCCATTTTGATTTAGTGTTAAGTCTAAAATAATTTTTTTACATACTCTTATTCAAAAAATTCATATACATAATTAGTAATTTTAATTAATTCTTTTGAATTATTAAGCATTTTCTTTTCCATTAGAAGATCTTTGTTGTCATATGAATAAATATTCGAAATCGTTTTGTTTAAAAATGTTACTTCGTCTCCCACCAAATTTTTGTTAAAATCATATTTAAAGAATTCATGTGCATAAGCTTTTCCAAATGTTCCATCCGGAAAATGGCCAATTTCAGTTCTCATTATTTTCAAATATAAAGAGTCATAATTAAAATGAATCTTTACTCCTAAAACCAGTTCTGGATTATGATTTCTATCTAACTTACCATCCGGAGAATAAGTTAAAAACTCTAAGATATTTTGTTGGTCATTATATTTAAAAGTATGGGCTCCAGTTACTATTCCATTTCTATAAAAAATTACTTTAATAGAATTCTCAACAGTATCATAGAAATATTTCTCTTTTCCATCTATATTTCCATTTTTATCGAAATTTACTATACCGATTAAGTTTCCAGTGTCATCATATTCATATTTTGAGTTCGTCTCTTGTATATCATTATAAAAAAACTTTTCTTCTATTAAGTTATTATCGTCATCATAAATATAGATTATTCTTCCTAAAGAAATGCCCTCCTTGTTATAATTTGTATTCTCAATCATACTACCACTCGAGTTATATAGGTATATATTTTTTGATCCTTCTTCTTCTCGAACTTCATTATTTACCTTATAAATCCATTCGGTTATTATCTTAATTTTACTTTCTTTAATTTTATCAATATTTTCCAAAAAATCTTTTTTGGAAACAATTTCAGAATTTCGAATAAAATTGTAAAAATCATACTGAGCATAATTTTTTTTTGGAATAATTACAATGACGACTAATAGAAATATTAAAAAAAGGTATTTTGAATTAAGATTAACCATTTACTTTGATGTTTTGGTTTTGTAAATAAAGTTTAGGACTTACTATTCATGGAAATGACAAAAATAATCTCTGTGTCTCTGTGTTAAAACCATCACGACATCCAGTTCTTCTTCGCTTCAGGATTCCATTTCGTAGTGGTCTTTTTCATCTGTGTCCAGAATTCTATCGAGCTCTTGCCTGTGATATCGCAGACACCGAATTTAGATTCATTCCATCCGCCGAATGAAAATGGTTCGCGCGGAACAGGTACGCCAATATTAACACCTATCATTCCCGCACTTGCCTTGTCCATTACGTAACGTGCCATGCTTCCGCTTTGAGTAAATACTGACGCTGCATTCCCGTACTCTGAATTGTTTTCAATTTGTATCGCTTCATCAATATCCTTAACGCGTAAGATCGCAAGAACAGGTCCAAAGACCTCTTCAGTAGCGATCGCCATATCAGGCGTGACATAATCTATTACTGTCGGTCCCACATAAAATCCTCCCTCTTTGCCTTCAACCGCCGCATGTCTTCCGTCAACTAAAACTTTTGCACCCTGCTTCTCGGCTTCCGAAATATATTTTTCAATTCTTTCCTTGGCTTCCTTTGTGATTACAGATCCGAGATTTTTTCCCGGGATAATTTTTTTGGATTCTTCAACGATCTTTTCAACGATGTCATCGATATTTCCGACACCAACCATAGCGGATGCAGCCATGCATCTCTGTCCTGCGCAGCCTGACATAGAAGAGGCTACATTATTCGCTGTCATATCCGGATGAGCATCAGGCAATACTATCAGATGATTTTTCGCGCCGCCTAAAGCAAGACATCTTTTTAAATTTGATGTCGCACGCTGATAAACTATTTTAGCTACCTTTGTTGAGCCGACAAATGAAACTGCTGCAATACCCGGATGATCACAGATCGCTTCAACAATTTCTTTATCTCCGTTGACAATATTAAAAACTCCATCCGGAAGGCCTGCTTCTTTAAGCATCTCTGCGATCCTGTTTGAACTGATCGGAACATGCTCTGAAGGTTTCAATATCATACAGTTTCCGAGAGCGATCGCGTTTGGTATTGTCCAGTGAGGAACCATATGAGGAAAGTTAAACGGCGCGATAGAAGCTACGACTCCGATAGGCTTATGCTCGATCCTGCATTCAACACCTGAGCTGACTTCAAGGATCTCACCTCCGATCAACTGCGGTAGTGAACACGCGAATTCAGTTAACTCTATACTTTTTTCAACTTCGGCTTTCGCTTCGTCAAGGGTTTTTCCGTTTTCAATATGTGTCAGTTCGGCAAGTTCCATCAGATTCTTCTCAAGCAAAGTTTTATACCTGAAAAATACCTGCACGCGTTCCT
This sequence comes from Ignavibacteria bacterium, assembly GCA_039934715.1. Classification (GTDB taxonomy): domain Bacteria; phylum Bacteroidota; class Ignavibacteria; order Tepidaquicellales; family Tepidaquicellaceae; genus JAGPCH01. Next base: position 8,019 of record JBDTLQ010000036.1, read on the forward strand.
TAATTGGAATTCCGGACCACAATGGATACGCAGCTTCCGCAGCCTTCACAGCTTCATCAAGGTCTTTTTTGCCGGACAACGGGACAGTAGAAATTATTTTTCCGTCAAGCGGACAAAGAACATCAAGGGTTTTATGCCCGTTCTTTGTGAATTCACCGGCGATATAATTTTTTACTTCGGGATAATTTGTACTCATGATTATGATAAAATTTGTGAGTAAGAAAAGTAGAAGAATTTAATTTTAAATTAAAGGGATTTTGCATATTAAAACATTAAGACATATGTTTATACTGTTTTAACATTCTGTAAATACTTCTTCACATCTTTATTTTTGTTAAATACTATTAAGTTACGTTTATCAAAATTTATCTCATCAAGCGCGCCATACATTTTTGGTCTGACATTGTTATTGAAATGCCATACCCAGTACAAAAATTCTCTATCAAACCATTTCTCATTGCAGCCTTCCGCCATGTCAGTTCTTTTTTCAATTCTCAATTTAGATTTTAGAATTCTTTTGGATATCCTGTAAATACATTTAACAGACGGGTAATCAAACATTATGACCTTATCCGCGTGCATTGAACGCATCTTAAAAGTACGCGCAAAATTACCTTCAATGATCCAGCTGTCTTTTGCCATCAGCTTCAAAAGTAAATCATCCCACTGCGCTGATTCTGTTTTCTTCCAGCCCGGTTTCCAGAAATATTTGTCAAGGTGATGCACCTCAATGTTCAGTGCCTTTCCCAACTTTTTTGAAAATGTCGACTTTCCGCTGCCGCTTATCCCGACTATTAATATTTTTTCTCCTTTAATCTCTGTCATTACAATATTAGTATTTCCGATTATCAATGAAGATGTACTTACTCATGAAAATTTATTTGCTTAAATGAGGGATGATTTATTTTTTTAGAAAAAATGAAATTATCTCATCAGCTAATCTTTGACTGCTGATTTTTTCAATGGGATGCGGTGTGTCAGGCAAAACAAGCAGACTCCCGTTCTTCAGCTTTCTGTATGCATCAGTTGTTTCTTCAATTGAAACCATATTGTCCCTGTCACCTACACTCATCAATACTTTGTTATCTATCAGAGAAAAGTCTTCATCTTTCAGAGTTTTGTTTTTCCCCAGAGAGATTATCATCTCAGCTGTTTTAAAAAGGTTAGTTTTCCAGTCTTCCGGTGAATGAAGTTTTGACAACTGCTCCGCGAACTTCGGAACCACCTCGCTTATCTTTGAAGGGTCAAACAGTTTAGATTCTCTGATTGAAGTCTCTTCATTCCAGTCGAGCATTGTCGCGGTTGTAAAAATTTTATTTATCTTTCCGGGATAATGCCTCGCGATATATAACGCTACATATCCTCCCATGCTGTAACCGTAAACATCAATTCCCTCCAGTCTGTTTTTGTCAATGAAATACAGAACATCGCCGGCAAACATTTCAATACTAAATGGCTCATCGGGGATCACCTTTCCGCCGTGCCCTGAAAAATTCAGAAGTATAACTTCGAATGAATCCTTTAACAATTCCGCCAACGGTTCGAGCTGCGTACTTGCTCCAACCTCGCCGTGAAGCATTAAAAGTTTTTTCATAAACTATTTATATAATTCTTCCCTTCTGTCTTCGAATAAATTATTGTTTCCGGTAATATTTTTATTCAAGGCGTCTCCGGGATTTATTTCAACAATGCAAACTTCCTCTTTGTCAATGTCCGCTCTGCAAAGATATTCGCCTTTTGGAGAAACAATTACACTTTCACCTGTGAATGCAAGTTCCCTCTCACCCTTCACATCTTTTCCTGTCCGGTTTGCTGTGATAGTAAACACCTGGTTCTCAACTGCTCTCGTAAACATAGCGCGCTGGCAGTATGACATTACAAGATTAGATGGATGGCAGATTATCTGCGCTCCTTTCAATGCAAGAGTTCTCGCTGTTTCAGGAAATATCCAGTCGAAACAGATCATCATTCCTATCCTGACCTTTCCAAAACGTTCGCTTCTGATTTCAAAAGTTTCGGGAGCACGGTCTCCGGGATTGAACCATAATTTTTCCTCATCAAACAAATGTATTTTTCTGTACGAAAATATTTTACCATCAGGGCATACCAGTACAGATGAATTATAAAAATTATTTCCATCCCGTTCACAAATTCCCGAAACGATAAATGATCCTTTATCCGAACAGATCTTCTTAAGTGAATTACAAAATCTTCCATCACCAATTTCTTCGGAAAATTTTCCGAGCTCACCCTTTACTGTAAATAAATAACCGGAATTTGCAAGCTCAGGCAAAACCAGCAGATCAAATTTTTCCCCTGATAATAATTTATTTATCCTTGCAATATTATCTTCGGGTTTTCCAAACTCAGGCTTGAACTGCAGATATCCGGCTTTCATATATTAATTCTCTTTAATAACTCTGAAGCAAATGAACCAGGGTTTTGTAGAAAGCATTTCATACGCGTCCGGAAATTTTTCCCTGCATTCTTCAACAGGCAGCGGCTCCAGTACCTCGTCTATCCTGAATCCTGTTTCTTTAAGTACTTTGAATATATCTCCCAATGGACGTCTGTATGAACTAACATTCACATTATACGAAGGCCACAACTCGCTTATCATTTCCGTTTCAAAATAATTTCCTTCACTGTGCAAATTATATTCCGCGAACGGATGCCCGGTTGAAAAGATCAGTATACCATCTTTCTTTAAAACCCTGTTGAACTCACTGAATAGAAGATCCCAGTCTTTAATATAGTGTATGACCATTGAACTGATGATAATATCAAATTCCCCGTCGTTCAAAAAATCCAGAGGTGCGTTCAGATTCGCTTTAATAACTTTTGCTTTGTCCCCAGCTCTCTCTTTTGTCAGCGCGATCATTTCACTGCTGAAGTCAATTGCTGTAACATGTGCGCCGCGGTCGGTAAGAAGTTCTGTATAAAGCCCGGGACCGCAGCCTGCATCGAGAATTTCTTTTCCCGCAACATCGGGAAGCAATGAGAGAGTTGCCGGTCTCTCATATAACGCGTTATGGGAATTGTACTCTATTTTGTTCGTGTAACTTTTTGCAAACTCCCTGTCATTATAAACCTCAAGAGACAAAGTATCAAGATTCGGAATTTTATTTTTATTATTTTTACCCAAAGCAATTTAAACTTTCTGATGCATCAACAGAGATCATTTAAGCCTGATCTCTGATCAGATCATTTTGAAAACTTTTGAACTTAAATTTCGTTCTCATAAAATAATACTTTAAATTACTTTTTTATACTCAATCAACAATTTAAATTATATTTCAGAATTATTCTGACAAACTAAGAATTAATTTTAACAATTATGAAACACCTTATATTCATTTTTTTGACATCATTGATTTTTTGCACAGCTATTTCAAAATCAAATGCACTTCCTTTAAAAGACATTGATTCGGATTTTGAAGCAATGCAGGAAAAATTTATCTCAGAGTACCTTGATCTAAATCCTCAATACGCGACCTCACTCGGATTTCATCAGTATGACGGGAAAATTTCAGACAACAGTCTTGCTTCGATCAATGAAGAGATCGCGTGGTATGAAAGTTATAAGCAAAGGCTTTCTGAAATAGATCCTTCCTCATTGAATAAAGAAAATTATATCGGATATAAAATTCTCTGGAATGAAGTGAATCAGAGTCTTTTCAACTTGATAGAAAGGAAAAGTTATGCTAACAATCCGATGGGTTACGCAGGTACAATTGATGTGAACATTTATATCTCAAGAGACTTTGCGCCGATAGAAGACAGAGTGCGTTCCATAATAGAGATCGAAAAGAACGCTCCTAAAATATTTGAACAGGCACGTACCAACCTTAATGATGTACTTCCAAAACCTTATGTTGAGCTTGCGATCAACATCGCCCGGGGCAATGCTGATTTTCTTGGCAAAGATCTTATTGAAGCATTAAAAGATGTAAACAATGAAGCTCTTATGAACGAATTTAATACAGTGAATCAAAACGCAATTAAGGAGCTTAATGAATATGCCGGTTATCTTGAAAAAGAAAAGCTTCCCAAAGCGGACGACAGCTATCATTTGGGAAGAGATAAATATGCTAAAATGCTCGAAGGCGAGATGATCACACTCAGCCCGGAAAAAATACTTGAAATCGGAATGGAAGAGCTTAAGCTTGAGCAAAGAATGTTCGAAGAGACTGCTAAAAAAATAGACCCGACCAAAAAGGCGATCGATGTTTTTAATGAGCTAAAGAAAGAACACCCGACAGCTGAAGGACTTATTCCGGACACAAAAAAAAATCTGGAAGCTATACGGCAATTTCTTATTGATAAGAATATTGTAACTGTCCCCTCAGATGTACGTGCGATCGTGAAAGAAACACCGCAGTATGCGCGCGCAACAAGTTTTGCTTCAATGGATACGCCGGGTCCGTTTGAAAAATCCACACAGGCATATTATTATGTTACTCCTGTTGAAGACAGCTGGAGTGAAAAGCAAAAAGAAGAATGGCTGACTGCTTTCAATTATTACACGACCGATGTAGTCTCCATTCATGAAGCTTATCCCGGGCATTATATACAATTCCTACATCTCAACGCTTCACCGGTTACGAAGCTGCAGAAAATCTTTGGAAGTTACGCGTTTGCCGAAGGCTGGGCTCACTACACTGAAAAGATGATGATCGATGAGGGCTTCGGAAAGGATAAGAGTGATATGACAGCGGCAAAGTACAAGCTTGCACAGCTTGATGAATCACTGCTTCGTTTGTGCCGTTTATGTGTTTCTGTTAAAATGCATTGCGAAGGAATGAACGTTGATGACGCGACAAAATTTTTTACTGATAACTGTTACTATGAAGAACAACCTGCCCACTCGGAAGCAATGCGCGGTACTTATGATCCGGGATATTTGTATTATACTCTCGGCAAACTTATGCTGCTGAAACTGAGAGATGATTATAAAATTCAGGAAGGTGAAAATTATTCACTGAAAAAATTTCATGATGCAGTTCTGGAAAACGGTTCTCCCGCAGTCCCGCTTTTGAGAGAGATCATTCTGGATAATAAAGGGAAGAAGAAGGAAATTCTTTAGAGCGTCAAACGTCAGACGCGAGACGTTAAACGC
>JBDTLQ010000037.1:0-12959 GCA_039934715.1 Ignavibacteria bacterium
ATGTAGTTTTGGTGAGGGATTCCCGTCAGCGCTTCGCCCGTCACTCGATGCTCCTGTCTGAACCGGAAGCGATTAAGATTAGGATTACGAGTTACGAATATGAAGGGACTTTCGTAATTGGCTATGTAAGTGCAATATCCGCCGGCAGCCTTATCTTTCCTGTTGTACAGATCCAGAAGATCATGATCATTCATAAAGTGCATGAACTTCCCCGTGTCTTCCGAAAGTTCGTCATACATCTTCTGCGCTTTCTCTTTTATCCATTCAGGTGAACCTTTGGGTGTCGGGTTTCCGTCACGGAAATTGAAACTGCCGTCATAATAAAAAAGCTCGTCAAGACCTATCCGTTTCTTTCTCATTGCGTTCATTTCCAGCGTGACAGGAACGATGAATTCCTTAACTGAATCTCTGAACCCCGCGACATCTTCAAGCGAATAGTCTGTTCGCCCCATAAGATCGTATCCCAGCTTAACATAATTTTTATAACCAAGCTTAACGGCCATCCTGTTTCTCACTTTTACAAGCTCGTCATAGATTCTGTCAAACTCTCTTTCATTCTCTTCAAAGAATTTCCACCTGATTTCATTCGCGTTCTTTCTTAACGCTCTGTTTTCTGATTCCAGAAAAGGAGCCATCCCGGCGATGTTTCTTTCTTCTCCTTCAAACATAATTTTCGCGGAAGCGATGAGTTTTACATATTCCGTTACAAGCTTGTTTTCAATTTTCATATCATCAATTATCTCCGGTCTGAATGTCCTCATCATTCCTTCTGCAATTCTGAAAAGCTGACTTCCGGTTTTTTCCTCAAGCTCTTTGCGAAAGCGTGATGCAGTTAATATCCTGTAAAGTTCATATCTGAGTTTTGTATAGCCGGGATTTACTTCATCAAAAAAATCATGCTCCTCATCATAGAATTTATCTTTCGTGTTTATGGTATATCTTATCGAAGCAAGGGTTCGCATTGTCTCAAAATCTTTTCTTAATTTATTTATCCTCAACAAAACTTCATACTGTCCGGCTGCATTACCTGAACTTTCAAATTCTGACAGGAGATGATTAAATTTATCTCCGAATGATCCCATGTCAGGTCTTTCATATTTATAATCTTTAAAATTCATCTTGGATCTGATTAACTTTTAATTTTGATAAATTATTGTAATAAAACTTTCTTAATTATACTTCTGTGTGATTTTCAATTTTTATTCTGTAATCCTCAACGGGAATTCCTCCGATCAGATGTTCCTGTATGATCCTTTCCAATACTTTGGGTGTACACGAATGATACCAGACTCTGTCAGGATAAACTACAGCAACAGGACCATCCTGACAAACTTTAAGACAGTTTGCCTTTGAACGGAAAATTCCTCCGTCTCCCGTAAGTCCCAGTTCCTTTAATCTCGATTTAAGAAAGTCCCATGATTCAAGCCCTTCACTCTTTTCACAACACTTCGGCTTAGTCTGATCACTGCACAGGAATATATGCCTTTTGATCTTGTCGATACCAAGATCTTTCGCTTTTTGTTCTACAGTTACCTTGCCCATTCTTTTTAAATTACGAATTACAAATTAAGAATTAAATTACAAACAACTAACAACTAGTAACTAACAACTATTCGATTCTAACTGCTAACTGTTAACTGCTGAAAGGCTTTCCCTCTCTGTGTATGTCTTGTCTGAGAAGACAGGACAGCCTTTCTTAATCTCACACTCTTTGGAGTAACTTCCACAAGCTCATCATCTTTTATAAAGTCGATCGCCTTTTCCAGTGTCATAGGAACAACCGGAGTAAGGATCATGCTTTCATCTTTTCCTGAGGCTCGCATGTTGGATAATTTTTTTCCTTTGATTGGATTTACATCGAGATCGTTGTCCCGGTTATGTTCACCTACGATCATTCCTTCATACACCGGATCGTTGGGTACGGTGAACAATGTTCCTCTCGGCTCAAGATTATATAGTGAATATGAAAGCGCCTGTCCCATTCTGTCCGAAACAAGCGAGCCTGTAATTCTTGTAGGAAACTCCCCGCGGAATTCTTCATAACCCTGCAGATACGAATTCATTATGCCCGTGCCTCTTGTGTCAGTAAGGAATTCATTTCTGTATCCGATCAATGATCTTGACGGAATTGTGAATTCCATTCTTACGCGTCCCGTACCGTGATTGACAAGGTTTATCATTCTTCCTTTTCTCCTTGAAAGCTTTTCAGAAATTATCCCGACAAAACTTTCATCGCAATCAATGAACAGATGCTCAATCGGTTCGAGTGTCTTACCGTCTTTCTTTTTATAAATAACCTGCGGACGACCGACGCTCAATTCATAACCTTCCCTTCTCATTGTCTCAATCAAGATCACCATCTGAAACTCACCTCTTCCTTTGACAACAAAACTTTCTCCGTCAGCGGAATCTTCAACCTTCAGAGCTACATTACTCAACGTTTCTTTATGAAGTCGATCACGAATCTTATTGGACTGAACTATCTTTCCTTCACGTCCGGATAATGGAGATGTATTAATAAAAAACAGCATCGATATCGTAGGCTCATCAACAGCAATTCTTTTCAGCGCCTTTGGATTTTCTTTATTACAAATTGTATCTCCGATGTGCACATCTTCAATACCCGCAAGTATTGCGATGTCGCCTGACATTACTTCACTGGCATCTTTAAAATTTATTCCATCGTAGATCTGCAGCTTTGATATCTTCAGCGGAAGTGCAACGCCATCTTCATTTATGCAAACAAGCTCTTCACTCTGGTGTATTGAGCCGTTGGCAATTTTTCCTATCGCTAGCCGTCCGACATAATCCGAATAATCAAGATCTGCGACAAGAAGCTGCAATGGTTCACCGGGATCATATGCCGGCGCGGGAATTTCTTCAATAATAGTTTCGAATAAATCCTGAAGACTTGTTCCTTTGTCCTCAAGAGTTTTTTGCGCTATGCCGTCTCTTCCTATCGCGTACAGCAATGGAAACTCGATCTGCTCTTCCGTCGCATCGAGATCTATAAAAAGATCATACACTTCATTCAGAACTTCCTGCGGTCTTGCATCCTTTCTGTCGATCTTATTTATGACAACAATTATTTTCAGTTCGGCTTCAAGAGCTTTCTTTAAAACAAATCTTGTCTGAGGAAGCGGACCTTCAGACGCGTCAACAAGCAGTATCACACCGTTGACCATCATCAATGCTCTTTCCACTTCACCTCCGAAATCAGCGTGACCCGGTGTATCAAGAATGTTTATTTTTACATCGCCCCATTTTACAGAACAATTTTTTGCGGAAATGGTAATACCTCTTTCTTTTTCAATGTCCATGTTGTCCATCAAACGTTCGGCAACTTCTTCGTTATCGCGGAACATTCCGCTTTGTCTGAACATATGATCAACGAGTGTGGTCTTGCCATGATCAACGTGTGCTATAATGGCAATATTTCTTAGCTTAGTGTTATAAGATAAATTTTTCAAATAGATTATAATATTTTTAACCGCAACAGATGACTTACAAAGGGAGTCAAAACAGGTGGGTCTTAAGAATTAGTACTTATGCAAAAATAAGGTTATTCTAAGAGTATAACAAGGAACATGGCTAACACGATCTCAGGGTTTAATCTCATCCACCCACCAACAAGCTCTTGAAAAAATTAATGCTGTTAATCAAAGTGATCCGGAAATCGTGTTCATCCGGTAATCTTAAAATCTTGTTCGCTAATCGTGTTTAACTTTGCTCATAGTTTACCTAATTTAACAAAATCAAAATTAAAAAAATGAGATCACTCCTTATACTTATTGTATTTGCAATCACTCCTTTATTATCAATTGCACAAGACCTTTATATTGAAAATAATCCATATGAAAATGCCGAAGAATTTATTAAAAAAAGAAAAGCCTTTAACAGGGAAAGATGGTTCAATGAACAGAGAATGTATCCTAATAATTTTTTTCCTGAAAATGCTTACGCTAATTCAGTTGAACAGAGAAATGAAATGCGAAGGACCAATGGATTTGCTTTAAGCACAAGGAACAACACATGGGTAAACATAGGCCCCACATCGGGATTTTATTTTACATACGGAAATATTTCTTCACGCATCACAACAATTAAATATGACCCGAACGATCCGATGACTGTATATCTCGGAGCGGCTTACGGAGGTGTATGGAAATCAACGAACGGCGGAGGAACATGGCTCGCTAAAACTAATGACGAGGTTTCACTTTGTTCCGGTTCACTCGCGATAGATCCGGCGAATTCAAACATAGTATATTACGGAACAGGTGAAGCAACTTACAGCGGAGCTTCTTATTATGGAAGAGGATTATTAAAATCAACCGACGGCGGAACTACATGGACAAATTATACGGCAGGTATCGGTTCATATTCAATCTTTTCAAGAATTGTAGTTAGACCAGGACACAGTAATGAACTTCTCGCGGCGCTTGGAAACCGTTCGAGCCCATCCGCTCCGGGAGGTATCTACAGAAGCACTGACGCCGGTGTAACATGGACTGCATTAGTTTCAGGAAGATGTGATGATGTTGTGTTTTCTCCGGACGGTTCAACAGCATACGCAATCGGAAGCGGAACAGGTTATAGAATTTCTACCGACGGCGGTGTTACATTTAATACAAGTTCTGCATTGTCACCCGCAACAAGAAATCATATCGCTATCAGTAAATCTTCTCCAAACATTCTTTATTCGGCGATCCATTCGGGAAGCAATATCTCTGTATTCAAATCCACTAACGGTGGATTAAATTTTTCACCTGCATCTCCGGGATTTGATTTTAACGGAGGACAGGCATGGTATGATTTTTATATGTATGTAAATCCTTTCGATCCGAATTACGCGTATGTCGGTTCGGTGGATATATGGAGAACAACAAACGGCGGTACGGATTTTCAGAATATCACGAACGGATACGCGGGAGGCAATGTTCACGTTGACCAGCAGAACATGGATTTCAATCCGGTCAATCCCGATGAAATGTTTTGTACAAATGATGGTGGTGTATGGAAATCAACTGACCGAGGAACAAGCTGGAGTAATCTTAACAGCACTTTAACACTCACTCAGTTTTACAGAATAGCTTCCGATCCTTCAAACGAAGATCATATAATGGGAGGCACTCAGGATAACGGGACTCAGAGAACATTGGGAACGACCAATTGGGCAGGCGCGTTTGGCGGAGACGGCGGTGAAGTTTGTTTTCATCTTACCAATCAACAGTACATATTAGGTGAAAGCCAGAATAACGGAGTGCAGCGTTCACAGGACGGAGGCAGTTCATGGTTTTCAGCCACAAGCGGGCTGACAGGATCCGCTACATGGGTAGCTCCTTTATTATCGCACCCGGACTCGGCGGGAATATTTTATACGGCAAGACAGCTTGTTTTCAAAAGCACAGACTGGGGGGCAAGCTGGTTCTCAATTTCTTCGGGAACAAACGGTGTCATACGCGAGATGGGATTATGCAAGTCTGATCCGCAGATAATGTATGCAGCATCCGGAGGTCAGGTTTACAGATCAAGAGACAGAGGCTATACTTTTACAAATGTAACATCAGGACTTCCGAACAAAACTGTTACAGGAATTTACGCGCATCCTGATTCATCTGAAGTTGCTGTGTTATGCCAGTCAGGTTTCGGCGGCGGACATATTTTTAAAACAACAAACGGCGGGACTAACTGGAGCAATATCAGCGGCAACCTTCCGGATTCTCCCGGCAATGATGTGATGATCTATCATCCGGGAATGCCTACAAGCATTTATCTTGCTGCGCTTGATGTCGGAGTTTTCTTAACAAGCAATTACGGAGCAACATGGGCTGAGCTCGCGGATGGCCTTCCCAATACTGTAGCTATGCATCTCGATTATAATGAAGCTTCGAACAAACTTCGTATAGGAACACATGGCAGAGGTGTTTATCAGATCACAAATCTCACAGGTATTCCTAGTGTTGTATCTGAAATTCCCGGATCATATTCACTTGAACAAAATTATCCTAACCCGTTCAATCCTTCTACCACAATAAAATATAAAGTAACCAATAAAGGTAATGTTTCATTGAGGATCTATAACGCGCTTGGAAAAGAAGTTGAAACGCTTGTTGATGGGATACACAATGCAGGGACTTACGAGATGAATTTCAACGCAGGCGATCTTACAAGCGGAGTGTATTATTATAAAATTACAGTTGACGCTCTTGATGGAGGGAATAGTTTTAGTGATACAAAGAAAATGATCTTGCTGAAATAATAGTTGTTAGTTGTTAGTTGTTAGTTGTTAGTTGTTAGTTGTTAGTGCCAAAAGGCATGAACTAACAATAAGAGCTATTTGTAATTTGTAATTTGTAATTTGTAATTCAAAATTTACCATCATCCACACTATCAATATAAGCTTCTATCTCTTTTACCAACTTTTCTATCACTCCCTCTTCGAAAGGTGATTCGAGGTTGGCGTATTTAACGAGTTCAAGAAATGGTTTGCTTCCGCCTGCTTCACAAAGTTTTATATAGTCTTTCAGGGCATTTTTATATTCACCATTACTTTTTTGGATCGCTTTACTCCAGAACTGGAACGCGCAAACCTGCGCGAGACAATAATCTATATAATAGAAGGGCATTTCGTAAATGTGAGACTGCTTCTGCCATCTGCCGCCGCTTTCGAGAAATTCATTGTCACCGTAATTTATGTGAGGCATGTATATTTTTTCCATCTCTCTCCATTTGGATTTTCTTTCTTTAGGATCCGCGGAAGGATTTTCATAAACCCAGTGCTGGAATTCATCAACTAAAACTCCGTATGGCAAAAAATTCACGGTACTATTAAGATGCGCGAATTTAAATTTGTCGGTGTCTTCTTCAAAAAACAATTTCATCCACGGATAAGTAAGAAACTCCATGCTCATCGAATGTATCTCCGCTGTTTCCATCGTCGGCTCGGTGTATTCCTTGAATTGAAAATTTCTGCTGGCATAAGCCTGAAACGCGTGACCTGCCTCATGTGTGAGTACCGTAATGTCATCTTCTGTTCCATTCATGTTTGCAAAAATATATGGACTCTTGTAAGCCGCTATGTACTCACAATATCCCATGTCAGCTTTACCTTTTCTGCTGTAAACATCCATTAGTTCGTTCTTCATCATGAAGTCATAAAACTCCGCGGTCTCATTTGATAATTCGTCATACATTGTCTGCCCGTTGTTCATTATCCACTCGGGATCTCCTTTGGGTGTAGCGTTGCCTGATTTGAATTGCAAAAAGGCATCATACACCATAAGCTTATCTACACCGATCCTTTTTCTTTGCTTCTCTCTCAACTTTACTGCGAGAGGTACGACATATTTTTTTACATTCTCACGAAAATGTTTCACCATATTATAATCATAATCCACACGTTTCATTTTTGCATAGCCAAGTTCAATAAAATTTTCATACCCCAGCTTTATAGCCATACCATTTCTCAATCTTACCAACTCGTCAAACAACCCGTTAAATCTTTCTTTATTATCGGAAAAAAATTTCCAGTAAGCATCAAACGCTTTCTTTCTTGTAATGGCATCCGTGGATTCCATGAAAGGTTCAAGCTCCTGAAGATTTCTTTCCTTTCCATCGAATTCAATTTTAGCCGAAGCTTTGAGTTTTGTATATTCACTGCTAAGATGATTTTCCTTCTGAAGATCCTCTATAATTTCCGGACTGAAACTTTTCATTGCAAGCTCAGCAATCTTAAACAGCTGATCACCATACTTCTTCACAAACTGATCCTTGAAACTGCTGCAGAGAAGTGCTTCATAAAATTTATTTGTATAACCGGAAAATACGGGGATGATGTTGTCAAAGTAATCCTGCTCTTCAGTCGCGCGCGCATCATTTGTATCAATGGAATAATTAATGAACGCTATGATCTTAAGTGATTCAAAATCATTCCTCAGCAGATTTATCTGATCCATAATTGCTTCAGATTCTTCAAAGGATTTTGCTTCTTTAAAAGATTTAATAAGACCGCTGAAATTTTCTTCAAGGTTATTTATATCAGGTCTTTCGTATTTCATTTCAGAGTATTTCAATTTCTCTTTCCTCTCTTGATTAAATTTTATTTTGAGACAAAATAGTTAAGTATAATTTGTATTTGTAGTCTAATCTCGTATTTAAAAGTTAAATTTGTTTTTCATTCAGTATAAATTCTCTCGCCACTCCCGGAGTCATTTTAAAACCCTCGTTATAATGTTTGTTAAATTTATCCTCTCCTTCTTTTTCCTTCACTTCATCAAATTTTTTCTGAAATCCTTTCCATGTTCCTTTCGAAAGATCAAACCCTATGCTTTCAAAAAAACTCATGGAGATTCCGTAAGATTTGATCGCAGCTTTGGTGTTGCCGGTAGCAGCGAAATAATTTGCAAGTCCTTTGAATACCAAGGCCAGCTTATGCCGATCCGATTCTTTGTTGCATAATTTCAGACTCTCTATCAGCATGTCTTTTGCTTTTGAATTATTTCCGCGCACCAGTTCTATGTCGGCAAGCTTTATTAAAGTATGAATGTAAATGCTTGTGTAACCGTATTCTTTTGCCATAGACAAACCTTCCTCATACAAAAGTTCAGCTTCATCAATTTTCTCCTGTCTGAAAGAAAGATTTCCAAGATTGATGATCGCTACCGATAAAGGAATATGATCGCCAAAATCTCTTAATATTGGAAGACATTCCTGATAGAATATTTTCGATTTTTCGAGATCGCCTCTTTCGGATGAAATGCTTCCTAGATGAATAAGTATCCTTGCGACTGACAGCCTGTCATTCAGTTCACGAAAAATATTCAGACCTTCTTCATATTGGCCGTACGCTTTTTCGCTATTGCCGTAAAAAGATTCTATAGATGCAAGGTTAACTGTTGAAAGTGCGATGGACATCTTATCATTGATCTTCTTTGCGACCTTAAGCGCTTCTTCATGATATTCTTTTGCAGTAGTCATTTCGTCTTTTATGAAATGCAGGTTGCCTACATTGTTTAAGCAGTTTGAAAGCTTTAAAGGATCGTTTATTTTTTTATTGAGCTCAAGACTTTTATATAAATAATTCTGTGACAGTACGTAATCCCCCAGCTGGCTTGCAAGATAACCCGCGTTCATATAAGCGTCAGCATTCAGTTCATCCGAGAGCTCCGTATTCATTCCAAATATTTTTTTATATAATTCAAATCCTTCGGACAGATTGCCGTTAAGCTCCCATGTATCTCCCATCTCATTAGCAAGCCCGACTGCACCGGCAGGATCGTTTGTCATACTCCAGTTGATCGCTGCTCTTAGATTTTCCTGATCCGCCCGGACCCTTCTGTATAAAAGAACCTGTTCCATTCCCTGCATCACTCCCTTTTCTTTGCTCATTTTAAAAAAATGCTCAAAATGATTTTTATGCATCTGATGTTTTGATGTAAGTTTGTCATAACCATACTGCCGGATTGTTTCAAGAAGTTCATAACGATTCATTCCGTTTACTTCTTTTGGCATTACCAGAGATTTATCAACAAGGTTGCCAAGTGTGTCTAATATTTCATTTTCTACAAGTTCATCATCAGCACAAACATCAATCGCCGATTCAATTATCAATCCTCCGGAAAACACCGACAGACGCTGAAGCAGCAGCTTTTCCTTTTCGGATAAAAGATCATAACTCCAGTCTATCAGTGCCCGCAGAGTTTGCTGACGCGGTAAAGCATTTCTGCTTCCTGAAACCAGCAGCTTAAATCTGTCATTTAATTTATCGAGAATATTTTCAACAGATAAAATTCTTATTCTAGCTGCCGCAAGCTCAATTGCAAGCGGTATCCCATCGAGCCTGCTGCAAAGTTCGGCAAGCGCGGGAGCATTCTTTTCCGTAATAGAAAAATCCTGCCTGACCGCCCGAGCACGATCGTTAAAAAGTTTTACGGCTTCATAATTCTCAAGAGATTCAGCAGTAATTTCTTTTTTCAGATCAGGAAGTGTAAGCGACGGAACTTGGTAGGTCATCTCGCCATTGATCCTCATTGACTCACGGCTTGTTGCTAAAATTTTTAATCCCGTTGCCGATGAAAGCAGTTTGTCACATAATACAGCGCACTCATCTATTAAATGCTCGCAATTATCAAGTACCAGTAATAATTCCTTATCCTTTAGAAATTCAGTGATCACATCAGATATTTTTTCCATGCCATCCGAGGATATTTTTAGAACAGTTAGGATCTCATTTGCAATGTTTGCCGGATCGGATAACCGGGCAAGCTCAACGAACCAAACTCCGTTTGAATAATCATCGATCACATTCGCCGCGGTCTGCAGGCTGAGTCTTGTCTTGCCTGTACCGCCCGGACCGATCAATGTCAAAAGCCTTGCTCTGCCCAAAAGATCTTTTACATCTTTCATTTGTGCTTCTCTTCCGATAAAGCTGGTTGTCTGAGCCGGAAGATTGTTTGAGCGTGCATCAAGAGTTTTCAGCGGGGAAAATTCCGATGGAAAATCATCCGAAACAAGCTGGTAAACATGCTCGGGACGAACAAGATCCTTCAATCTTCTTTCACCAAGAGAGCGGAATTGAAATCTGTCGTGCCGGATGTCTCCCAGACTTTCATAGGTTTCCCCAGTTAAAAGTATCTGCCCGCCATTCGCAACCGACATTATTCTCTGAACTCTTGTGAGTGTTATGTAACCTATATAATCATTCTCAAAAAATTCCGCATCACCTGTGTGAATACCGATCCTTATTTTCAGATCATATCCTTCCCTGCTTTCTTCTTTAATTTTTTTTTGCAGATCATATGAAGCTTTTACCGCATCGCATGCGTCATTGAAGCTGATACAATAAGCGTCACCGATCTTTTTAAAGATATAACCAGTGTTTGATTCAACAATGTCGTTTACAATAGTGTGATGATGTTTTAAAATATCCTGTACCGTGTGGGGAAATTTCTGTGCAAGCTTAGTGCTGCCTTCGATATCGGTAAATAGAAATGTAATATATCCTGTCGGATGGTGGGGCATTGGTATTGTGTAAATGTTTGTTTACATAAATCTACTTATAATAAGATTAAAATTATTTGATATTATTTATGCGATCCGGCTTTTCGATCAATACAACGAACTTAGATCTTAGATTTTAGATCTTAGATTTCAGATAATTGGGAATATGGGATGTAAACCGAAAATGTTGTAAATCTAAAATCATAAATTTAAAATCTAAAATCCAAAAGATGCCAAATGACATAAATCTAAGATCAAAAATCTAAAATCAAAAAAATCCCAAATCCGAAATTCAAAATCCCAAATCATTTCCTCTTGTCTTTCTTCTTCACTTCACTCGTCAGCTTCTTCCATTTCTTTTTTTCAGCGATCACTGCCTTCATGTTATTCCTGTTTTCAAAATGAGTGATCTCTCTCTGAAGCTTCAGATAATTTTTAAATCTTGCTTCATTGAATTCACCGT
The DNA here is from genome assembly GCA_039934715.1 of Ignavibacteria bacterium. Classification (GTDB taxonomy): domain Bacteria; phylum Bacteroidota; class Ignavibacteria; order Tepidaquicellales; family Tepidaquicellaceae; genus JAGPCH01. The sequence goes on from JBDTLQ010000037.1 coordinate 11,465, forward strand.
CTTCCATTGCCTTCTTGATCGCGCAGCCGGGCTCCGTTTCATGTTTGCAGTCACTGAACCTGCATTTGCCAAGATACTTTTCTATATCGGCGAATGTTTCGCTGACACCGTCACTTCCTTCCCACATCTGAAGCTCTCGCATTCCGGGAGTATCAATGATCAATCCGCCGCCGGGCATTACTATAAGTTCACGATGAGAAGTTGTATGACGGCCCTTGTCTTTATAAAGGCTGATGTCGCTAACTTCCATCTTATCGGAATTGGTAAGACGATTGATAAGCGTTGACTTGCCGACACCCGACGAACCAACAACTGCAATCGTCTTATTACCTTCAAAATAGTTATGCAGTTCGCTCATACCTTCATTTTCCAAAGCGCTCAGTGAATGAATATTTTTTTCGGGAGCGATCGATCTGACCTCAGACAATTTCATTTCAAGATCCTCGCAAACATCAGACTTGCTCAGGATAAGTACCGGAGTGACATTATTCTCTGAAGCAAGGGAAAGATATCTTTCTATTCTTCTCAGATTTATATCCTGATTAAGCGAGGTGATTATGAACAGATAATCAATGTTGGATGAAATTATCTGCTCCTCTGTTTTCATTCCCGCGATCTTCCGGGAAAATTTATTTTGCCTTGTAAGGACAGATTCAATGATGGCTTTATTCTCATCAGGGATCGTTCTGATGACAACCCAGTCACCTACTGCCGGGTAATCGGATTCTTCTTTAGCATTGAACTGGAATTTTCCTGAGAGCTCCGCGGTCAGTTCCCCAAACTCTGTGTAAAGATTATAATTGCTTTTATTTTCTATAGCAACTCTGCCTGCTGAATAATTTTCATCTGAAAATTTCTCGAATTGTTTTTCAAAGAAATCATTCCAGCCGAATTGTTTTAACTTTGTAAAATTTTTCAAATAATGTTTTTATTTAGTTAATTTGTTAATTTTGTTAAATGGTTAAATGCGTGAATTGGTTAATTATGTTAAATGTGTTAATTAACCAATTAACCATTGTATTTCCGATATTCGGATCTCATCACCTCTGGCGATAGTCCAAATTTTTTTCTTAGCAGCCAGCTAAATGAGCTCAGGCTTTGAAATCCGATCTCGAAACAAATCTGTGTGATCGGCATTTCGGTTCTGAATAATAATGTTGTAGCTTTTTCGATTCGCTTCTTTATAATGTACTGATGAGGAGTTTCGTTGAAGATTGTTTTGAACAACCGTAGGAAATGAAATTGTGACAGGCATGCTTCTTTAGAAATTATTTCAAGTGAAATGTCTTGTGTGAAAGATGAATCTATAAATTCTTTTGCACGGCAAACTCTTTTATATAATTCCGTCTTTGTTGATAATTTTACCGGCGGCAGCTTTGAAATTTCTTCATAAAGATTTCTGTGAACAATTAGTAACTTTTCGAGCAGTTCATAGAATTGTTCTTTAATAAAATTATCATCATCATAATTTACTTTTGATGCAAGCCGTAATTTC
>JBDTLQ010000038.1:0-12908 GCA_039934715.1 Ignavibacteria bacterium
TAATGGAAATGTATATGTCACAGGAAGCAGTTACGATTCAATTTACGGGAGCAGAACCACAACCATTAAGTATAAACAATTTAATTCGACTCTTAATATCACGGGGTTTGTTCAGGGATTTTACAATGCTGCAACAAATACAATGATAAGCGACACAGCAACAATTTTTCTGAGAAGCACAATTGCTCCGTATAATATAGTTGATTCTTCCAAGGGTGTTTTAAACAGCTCCGGAGCGGGGGTATTTTATTTTTCAAATGTGATTGACGGAGTAAATTATTATATAGTCTTCAAACATAGAAATTCCATTGAGACATGGAGTGCAGCCGGACATAGCTTTTCAGGATCTTTTATGTCATACAATTTTTCGACATCTGCCGGGCAGGCTTATGGAAGCAACATGATACAGGTCGATGCTTCACCGCTGAGATTTGCAGTGTACAGCGGAGATGTAAATCAAAGCGGCAGCGCCAATCTAACGGATATCCTCTCGGTGTATAACGATGCAACTTCATTTGCGGGAGGTTACATCAATACTGATGTGAACGGAAGCTCGACCGTAAATCTTTCAGATCTTTTACTTGTCTATAATAATGCATCAGGCTTTGTCAGTAAGGTAACACCTCCGTAAAATTTGGGATTTAGGATTGCGAATTTTGGATTTTAGATTTTAGATTTATGATTTTAGATTGGGCATATTGTATTACGATTGACGATTGACGATTGACGATTGACGTTTGATGTTTGACGCTTGACGATTCACGATTGACGATTCACGATTGACGATTCACGATTGACGAATCACGATTGACGATTGACCATTGACCATTGACGATTCACGATTGACGAATCACGATTGACCATTGACCATTGACTATTGACGATTGACGATTGACGATTGACGCTTGACGCTTGACGCTTGACGTTTGACGCTTGACGAGTTTATAGAACTTAGAACTTTTAAATCTGCTTCATAATATTTTTAAAATATAATATCTACTCTCAGCATTTACTTCTGTAACCTCAAGCTTTTATAAGAGACTTGTTAAACTCCTTTGGTATGCTTATTGAACATATAATACGATGTATGTACTTATAATTCGTAACCCAATTCCTTTTTGATAATTTTAGTAAATTTCAATTAATACATTGTCACAAAAGTGACATCAGTGTCAATTAAATCATTAAATAATTATGTCCAAAACTCCTAGTCTTCACCATGATTTAGGTCTATTTAAGCGTTACAAAAATAATCCGGTACTTACAGGATCAATGTGGCCATACAGAGTTAACTCTGTCTTCAATGCGGGAGCTACAGTGTATAAAAATAAAGCCCTGCTCCTTGTCAGAGTGGAAGATATGACCGGCCATTCACATCTTTGCAAGGCGGTTAGTAGCGATGGCTATACAAACTGGAAGATAGACAGACATCCTACAATGCTTCCAAAGCCTGAAGATTTTCCAGAAGAGATTTACGGTATTGAAGATCCGAGGATAGTCAGGCTGGAGGACAACGAAACTTATTCGATCGTATATACATCTTTTTCAAAGAATGGTCCGCTGGTTTCATTAGCTACTACAAAAGATTTTGAGACATTCCGAAGATACGGAGTAGTAATGCCTCCTGATGACAAAGACGCTTCACTTTTTCCCAGAAAATTTAAAGACAGGTGGGCTTTACTTCATAGACCTTCGCCGACAAATTATTTGTTAGGTGCGCACATATGGATATCGTATTCTCCTGATCTTAAGTACTGGGGAGATACGGCCGTACTGCTGCCGGCAAGAAAAGGGAGCTGGTGGGACGCGTATAAAGTCGGATTGGGACCTCAGCCGATCGAGACATCAGAAGGATGGCTTATCATTTATCACGGAGTCCGAACAACTGCCGCAGGTTCAATATACAGATTAGGTCTTGCACTTCTTGATCTGGATGATCCGGGTAAAGTAATTAAAAGAAGTGATGAATGGGTGTTCGGTCCTTCAGAGCATTATGAAATTGAAGGAGATGTGCCATATGTTACATTTCCATGCGGAGTAATTTTGAAAGGTGATGAACTTATTATGTATTACGGAGCAGCCGATTCGTCTATATGCATAGCCACCGCTTCATTAAAAGAACTGTTACATTATTTAAAAAAATCATAGGAGCTTTATGAGTAAATCAATTGGTGTATCTTTTATCTCATCATATGTCCCCAGACAATGCGGTATCGCGACTTTTACAAATGACCTTGCCAATGCAATCAACAATGAAAATACTGATGAGCAATCTATAAATATTACAGCTTTAAATGACATTGCAGACGGATATAAATATTCATCTGAAGTAAAATTTGAGATCAAGGACAAGAACGCACGGGACTTCAAGGAAGCAGCATACTATCTTAATCTGTCAGGTGTAGATGTGATTAATATTCAGCATGAGTTCGGACTATACGGGGGAGAAGCCGGGGCTAATATACTTTTCCTTATGGAGAAACTGAACAAGCCGGTAGTAACTACATTGCATACCGTCCTAGAGAACCCTTCAAAAGAAGAAGCAAAGGTTTTAAAAGAAATTGCGAGACGATCGTCCTTTCTTGTAGTTCAATCCGAACGTTCGTACAGGATGCTTCAGTCAGTTGCAAAAGTTCCAACGGAAAAAATCAGGTTCGTGCCTCACGGTGCGCATGATGTTCCTTTTATGGATCCTGCGTTTTACAAAGACAAGTTTAATTTGTCAGAAAAAAAAGTGATGCTTACATTTGGATTGCTCGGTCCGGGAAAGGGACTGGAGGATGTGATCAATGCATTGCCGAAAGTTATTGAAAAGAATTCTGACGTGATGTATGTGATATTGGGCGCGACACATCCCAATGTAAAGCGACAGCTTGGAGAGTCATACAGAAATTCCCTTGAGAATATGGTAAAGAAGATGGGACTGGAAAATCATGTAATGTTCATAAACAGATTTGTAAGCACTGAAGAGCTGCTTGAATTTCTGCTGATGAGTGATATTTATGTTAGTCCTTACAGAAATAAAGAGCAGGCAGTTTCAGGTACATTGACATACGCGCTTGCATGCGGCAAAGCAATAGTATCAACACCTTATTGGTATGCGGAAGAATTATTGGCGGATGAAAAGGGGATCCTTGTTCCGTTCAATGATCCGGAAAAAATGGGGGAGGCTTTGAGTATTCTGGTTAATGATGAAAACCTTCGCAACCGTTTAAGAAAGAATGCTTATGACGCCGGCAGGGAAATGATATGGTCAAGTGTCGGGAAAAAATATATCGAAATTTTTCAGCAGGCTGCTGAGGAATTCAAAAGCACTGCAATACTTCCTGTTCCAAGCACCCTGAACAATGTTTTGCCGTCGCTGCCTGATATTAATCTTATCCATCTAAAGAATCTCACTGACTCTACAGGAATATTTCAGCATGCGACCTATTCCATACCAAATCGTGATGAAGGATATTGCACTGATGATAATGTAAGGGCTCTGCTTGTAGCCATCATGCATAAGATGAATTTTAATGATGAAAATATTGACTGGTATATCAACAAGTATATGACCTTTGTTTATCATTCATTTAATAGAGAGAAGGGCCTATTCAGGAACTTCATGTCTTATGAAAGGAAATGGCTTGATGAAGTTGGTTCGGAAGACAGTAACGGAAGAGTGATGTTCGTTCTGGGCTATCTGGTAAAGAACACCCAGTCACTTTCTATTCTGGGTTTGGTAAAAAATCTCTTTGATCAAAGCATAAAGAACATGTTTCATTTCAAATCACCCCGCGCCGTTGCTTACATTATAATAGGATGTATTTTTTATCTGAATAAATTTTCGGGTGCAAGAGAGATCAAAAAAATTCTGAAAGGATTATCGGCCAGGCTCACCGAACTTTATATCAATTCAAGGACCGATGACTGGAGATGGTACGAGAACAGGGTTACTTATGTCAATGCCCGACTGCCACAGGCTTTGTTAATGGCGGGACAATACCTCAATAATAAAGAATTAACGGCTACAGGACTGGAGTCTCTTGAATGGCTTTATAAAAATTTATATGATGAAGATGGAAAATATTTGTCACTAATCGGCAATGACGGCTGGTATAATAAAGACGGAGTAAAGGCAAAGTATGATCAGCAGCCAGTTGAGATCCCGGCATTGATCGATGCATGCTATCAGGCTTATCTGATCACTCAGGATGACAAATGGATAAAGAATATCGGAACATCCTTTTCATGGTTTCTCGGAAACAATGACAGGCAGGAACTGCTTGTTGATTTTATGTCCGGAGGATGTTATGACGGACTTACAATAAAAAACGTAAATGAAAATCAGGGAGCTGAGTCAACATTAAGCTGGCTGATGTCGCTTCACCGGATGGTTATCATAAGCCATCAGCTTCAAATAAACAGTGAGATCACAATAGATAATAATGAAGAGTCTAAAGAAAAATTTTTTCAGGAATACGTTTGACCTGATAGTAGAGACCTACAACCAGTTCCTTGATGACAAGGGATTTAAGATGTCGGCGGCACTGTCATACTATGCCGCGTTTTCATTGGGGCCAATGTTGATAATAGTAATTTCTATTGCGGGTTTTTTTTTCGGTGAAGATGCCGCACGCGGTGAAATAGTAAAACAGTTCCAGGGTCTGATGGGAAATGATGGTGCTGAAATGATACAGACAATAATAAAAGGAGCTTCGGATAAAACAACGGGGATAATTGCAACAATTATCAGTCTGATCTTTCTTGTCCTTGGTTCGCTCGCTGTTTTTCTTGAACTGGAAGAATCTTTGAATATAATCTGGGGTGTAGAACTAAAACCCGGCAGAGGCATATGGGGACTTTTAAAAACCAGGTTAACTTCATTAACAATGGTGATCACAACCGGCTTCCTTCTGATTGTTTCACTGCTTATAAATTCACTCATAACCCTGGCCTACAATTATTTCGGGTCGGTCTTCGATACTGTACTTCCCCTGGCTGAGGTATTTAATGTAATTTCCTCGTTCATAGTTATAACTTTGTTGTTTGCGCTTATCTTTAAATATCTTCCGGATGTCATACTTTCCTGGAAGTACGTATGGTACGGAGCTTTGATCACATCCTTTCTCTTTTCGGTCGGCAAGTATCTCATTGGTCTGTATCTCGGAAACAGTTCATACAGTTCTACTTACGGTGCAGCTGCGTCAATGGTAATATTGTTTATCTGGATATATTATTCCGGACTGATATTATTTTTCGGCGCTGAGTTTACTCAGGTATTAAGAACAAGATACGGAGAATCCTCCGTTGTTCCCGATAATGATTCTATCAAGATCCCAAAAGTATCTCAACTGATTAAAGATTCTATAGAGAAAAAAAAATAGTATATTCATAGTATAAAGGTTCTTTTCTTTTTAATACCGGAATCTTTTTTATTTTAAAATTGTAAAAGAAAAGCCGGAAGATTATTTCTCCCGGCTTTTGTATTTCTCAATACAATTCTCACTACATCTTTCCCGGTTATTTTATCAGAATCATCTTTTTTGTCGAAACAAAATTATTTCCATTTGCTTCAGCGCTTATTCTATAGGCATAAACTCCGCTTGAAAGATTTGATGCGTTGTAACTAACCGTATAATATCCGGCTGTCTTTATTTCACTAACCAGATCCGCAACTTCCTTTCCTGACATGTCAAATATCTTAATGCTTACTTTGCTGTCAAACGGAAGATCATAATTGATCTTTGTTGACGGGTTGAATGGATTCGGATAGTTCTGTGAAAGATCGAACTTAACAGGAATACCAACGTTCACTTCTCCGTATAGATTGTAGTTTGTGAAGTTTCCGTTGAAGTCTATTTGTTTCAGTCTGTAATGATAAACACCCGTATTCAGATTTCTGTCCGTGAAGGAATAATTTGTAGATGTGAGAGTTGTTCCGTTGCCCTCAACTGATCCGACACTTGTCCACTCATTTGACACAGATCTTTCAATTTCAAAACGTGAGTTGTTAACTTCCGAAGTTGTTGTCCATGCTAAAGTAACATCCCTTCCGTTGATTGAAGAAGTGAAGGACGACATTTCAACAGGAAGTGCGCAAAGAAGCTCCCATGTATATGTCTGACCCAAAAGAGGCAATATAAGGTTTGTTAACGTTGAGGTTGCTGCGTTGGTTGCTCCCGCTGTTGAAGTAGCCCAGTTTAAAGTAACGGAATTAGTTCTTGAATTGAAATCAAGATTGTCATTTCCTCTTAAACCAACCTGACCGACTATGGAAGCTACAGGTATTGTATTCTTAGACATTTTGCCATATACAACCTGAATTCTTCCGGATTCATAAAGCTTGATCTGAAAATTAAAGTTATCATCTGTTCCTATTATTAAGTATTGTCTGAAATTTGAAAATTGAATTGTCTGAACTCTGAAAGGTGCTGTACCTTCTGTTTTAGTGACAATACTGCCGGAAGCGATCTGAATCACCAGGTCATTAACGATTATATCAGTTGTATTCTTGGACATTGTGATGGTTCCTAAAGCCTTATTAAATGCTGTAATATATGTATTCGCCGGAATGCCGGTAGCGGCAGTAATATGTCTTCCAACTACTACACCCTGAAAGTTACGAACATCGGTTAAAACATTTGTGACTCCGCTGAAGTCAGCGGTAGTTCCGAAAACACCTATAAGATCACGTCCGAATGCACTGACAGCACCATTGTATGTGTCCAGGGAAGAGATCGGACCGTAATTAGCGATACCCGGTGCAGTCGTACCGAAAGTGACAAATCCATTGGTGTTAACAAAAAAACTGTTGTAGTCGGTACAATCGAATACAAAAGTGAATGGGAGAGCAATCGGTCCGTAGGTTACATCATTGAGCTGAAATGGATCAATACTTGTATGAGTGGCAACTGCAATTGTATCGACAGTTCCGGTTAGTGGAGCATACGAATTCAAAGCGCTTGTAAAAGTGTACTCTGTAGCAACTGATGCAAATAAATTAATACTGCATAAGAAAAAGGATACTAAGAAAACTGAAATTAGTTTTTTCATTGTTGTTTTTCTTGGTTAAATTAAAAAAAAGTTTTTTTTTGAACATTAAACTTTTCTCCTTTCAACTTGACTAGGTATAGTCTTCGATGCTGAATTGCGTTTCCGAAATTAAAATTGCGGTATCGAAAATACATTGCTGCAGTGTTATCTTTCTTTGGGGTTAGACTAAGAGCAGTTAGATGAAAAACAGATTTTTATTTATCTTTTTGAAAGCGGAGTTAATCATCATTGCACAAATTACAAGTTAAGGATGAAATGTAAAATCGACCAAAGGGATGATAAAAGAACTACATCCTTTTAATTAATCATTTTGAGAGGGGTAGCAAGTTAGTGGAATTTTTTATCTTTGAAGGATAGATTGGATAGTTCAAGTCGTGATTTTAATGAAAGTTTTTCAAGTATATGATGTACATGACACTTTACAGTTAATTTGGAAATTTTCAGATATTCAGAAATTTGTTTGTTGGTCATGGCATCGCTGATCAATCCGATCACTTCACGTTCTCTTTTGGTCATCAATGTCGCATATTTTATATTGGGTTGACCCTTTAGAAATGCATGTTCAATAATTTGTGAAAACAAAGAATCTGTCAGGTGTTCCGGTAACACATTTTCTCCGTTTGCAACTGATCTTATTGTCTTGAGAAATTCATCCAGTGTAGCGTTTTTTAATATGAACCCGCTGGCCCCGGCTTTTATAAACTTCAGAATGTCATCGTGAACAGGAATGAGATCCATAATAATTACTTTAACTTCAGGAAAATTCACATTTAAGACCTCGACCGTCCGCAGGCTGTTTTGACTTCTTAACCCTCTGTCCAGAAGAATGACATTTGGTTTCACTTTGCGTACATTGAATTTTGTATTTGCACTGGATCCGGTTGCAGCATTCATCTGAATATCATTGTAGGGTCTAAAAATGTTCATCATTCCCTTACGTAATATCAGATTATCCTCAACTAACAGTAGTTTGATTCGTATAATTTTTTTCATAAAAATTTTTTAAATGTGTAACCCGGGTTACCCTCCGGGAAATATATCTTGAAAAAAAATTGAAGTAAGTATCATATGTGATCATCAAAATGAAATAATAATTTTCCCTTATCTTCAGCCCTTATTAAGGGAAGCCTGTATGCTAATAGCACCCTCACCCGAATGTGCATACCTTGCAATTTCGATCCTATTATGCATTGCAAGTTTTTCTAATATATTATGAACATGACTTTTGACAGTGCTGGGTGAAAGATGAAGTGTCTGTCCTATCTCCTTATTTGTCGATCCCTCGCCTATGAGGGCAATTACTTGTTTTTCCCGCTTTGTCATCCGGACTGACCGGATAAGTCTTGACTCTTTGATAACACCGGCTGCTTCGTTCATTATCTGGGTAAACAGGGATCCCATCAGATTAGAAGGCATTACATTCTTTCCACGAAAGACGGACCGGATTGTTTGAAGAAACTCAGAAACCTCGGCATCTTTAACTATAAATCCGGAGGCACCGGCTTTTACAAATTCAAATATGTCTTCCTGCAGGGGAAAGAGATCCATTACAATGAATTTAATTTTTGGAAATTTTTTACTTGTGGATTTAACCAATTGGAGACTATTCACACCGTGCAAGCTGAGATCAATTAAGATTATATCGGGCCTGGTTTCCTGGATTTCCGGCTCTAATTTTTCTTTGTTTTCCAATGCAGATACTACTTTAAGATCTCTTTGTTCGTCAATCAGCATAGCTAGCCCCTCGCGAAGAAAACGGTTGTCCTCAATAATAAGAATGTGAATTTTCTTCATATTATTTCTAATCTGGATATTGCGCTGTAATTACATTGTCAATTGAAATAATTGCCGGCATAATTCTGCAGGAATTTTCCTGATAAATTCTGAAAATGCAAATAGGCATTAAATTCACATAAATATTTATAATGAAAATTATTAACCTGGGACTAAAAATTTTCTGGGATATGGGCAGAATTAAAACAAAGGTGAAATATGGCTGAAATTAATTTCAGCTTTTGAATTGGGGACACACGTTATTAAATACTCCCAAAAAAATGGAATTTCAATAAAAAGAATTCTATATTTAGTCCTTCCTTGATTTAGTATAGTTAAATTAATTTAAATCTTCTATATGAAATCCCGAGTATAAGATCATTCTAATACTTTCGACTCTCAAACATAAAATTTGCCGGATAAATTTTGAGAGGTAAATTGGCAATACGGAAATAATCTGTGAATGAAAACAGGAAATTTGTGAAATCGAAAAGCCAGTTGCGAATCGAAGACACTGGTTCGATTCATTCAACAGAATGTTATACTTTAACTTTAGTTAGGGGTGTATAATAATGGCGGGACTATACGTTGAAGAATATTATTAGAGAGTGATATTGTTTAAAATGTCTCCGAAGCCTGAAGATACAAGATTTATTATTATATAATTATTTTTATTCACATTCTCTTGCCATATCAAGCTTTAGGAATTTTGTAATGACAAGTATAGTATCAAAGCCTTTGCCTGCAGTTCGTTCACGGACAGAAGAAAATCCCTCGACTTCCACATAAAATGGCTGATTAGGTTTTTTTTCAGAGAAGAAGGCCATAGCTTTCCCGAGTTCCTGATTTTCGCCATCGGGTGAAATTATGAATTTTTTATTGGTACTGCATTCCGTAAGTGTCTCAATGCCGGAACTCATTCCCTGAAATAAAGTCTGGTTGATCAAAGGTGCTGAATTCTCTTTTCTGATTGTATCAGTATTTACTTTTGATTTTTCGTTTTCTTCACACCCTGCTAAGGTGATCAAAAAAATGACAGCGAAGAGAATTTTTGCAATGATAATATAGTTTTTATTTTCTGGCATACTTCCAGTGTCTTGATTTACCTTCGCACATAATTTCGATCGCCTTCTCAAGACGCTTGTCTCTTGTCTCTTCGGTCTTAGCTTCCGTGATCCATTCAACATACTCTTTCTTATGTGAAGTACTGAACTCTTCAAATGTTTTTTGAGCTTTCTTATTTTTTCGAATAGCTTTCAAAATATATTCGGGAACCACAAATTTCTTGCTTACAGCAGGTTTAGCCTTCTTTACTTTGATACCATCATCATTCAGCTTCATCGCTTCTTTGATTGATCCGATAAGTACCTTATCAGCAGGCAGATCAGAAAGACTTTTTATCTGTCCAAGATGTCCCATTGCCTTCTCGCCGGCTTCCTTAAAAATGTTTTCCCAGTTCTTCATGAGTGACGCCTTCCAGAAACCGAATGCGCAGTGCTGTTTAAAAGATGCCATGCTGCACATCATCTCTCCTTTGTAATCAAAATGAGGGAAACTCCATTTCATTTTCTCTTCAACTTCCGGGCACGTATCGTTAACCAGCTTGCGTAAATGTTTAAGAATAGGTTTTGCAAAATCCGTGGACTTGCTAATGTAATCATCTACAAGTGTACTCTCTTTTTTCATAAACTTTTATTTACCGCATATTTTTTTTAAAACTAAATTTATGGAAAATGAAAGCTCATTCTCCGAACTGTTTTAAGTGATGATCGAGATGTTTCCAGATCAGAACACTCCATTCACTTTTAGTAAGTTCACCGAAAAAAGGATGAGGATCATTTGAAATTATTTTTTCACCTTCGTCTGAAATTTTTTGTATCAAATTCAGCAGCTTGATTTTCTCTTCGTTAAAATCCCTGTCACCTGTAATAATAAATGCTTTATCTGTCGGCAGATTTTTTCTGAACGGCTCTTCACTTGTCGATTTCTTTTTGAAAAACCTTCCCAACAATAATCCCATAAGATTTCTTTTTAATTTTATATCTCCCATCGCAACATGTAACTGAACCTGGCAATGAGCAAGCATTTGTGTAACATTCATCTTTCCCCAGATGGGTTTGTTCTCGTGCGATAATTTGTTTATTCGTAAAACAATATCATTGCTGTTGGTTTTGCTGAAAATATTCTGCATACGCTATATTGAATTGTTTTGCAAAAATAAAAAAGCCTGAAGGCAAAATGCCATTCAGGCTTGTAATGATCTATTGGATAATCATAACTATTAAGATTTCAGATTATTCTCCGTCTTTCTTTGGTTCCTTTTTAAAGGTTTCCTTTGGTTCGGATGATTCGCTTCTCTTATATTCACGATCCGAGCCATTATCAGACTTATCGTAAGTTTTCGGTGGAGTATAGGTTCCGGTGTTGCTGCTTCTGTAGGAAGTGTTGCTGTTATTAGAACTCTTCCTTGTATTGTTTCTCTTGCTTTTTTTCTTGCCGGAATATCTCTTTCCTTTTTTATTTCCTGTCTTGCTTTTCTTGCTGGTTGTTTTTTTCTTACCTGAAGATTTTTTCTTTCCGGAAACTCTTTTTTTACCTGAAGATTTTTTCTTTCCGGTTGTTTTCTTTGAAGATTTTTTTCCTGAAGTTCCTTTTTTATTTTTTTTTCTTTTATCGGTTTGTTCGGATGTACTTTCTGTTTTTGCAATTACTGTTGGAAAATAGTCAATTACACCGGTAAAAGTAAAAACAAATAAAAAAGACATCACCAGCAATGTTCTTTTTGACATGTTTTTCTCCTTAATGATTATTGAATGGCTTAAAATTAGAGTATTTAACTTTAAATTACAATTCTTTTTTTAACTTTTATTCAATTAATAGTATTCATATTTTACAATAAGATTTATGATTAAGAATAATAAAAATAAAACAGTTGTAATTGCAATGAGCGGGGGAGTTGATTCTTCAGTCGCTGCAGCGCTTCTTAAAGAACAGGGATATAATCTAATTGGAATAACTATGAAGACCTGGGGCTACGACGACATTCCTGAAAAGGATTCCGGCTGCTGTTCGCTTGAAACCATATACAGCGCCAGAAATGTGGCCCAAAACCTTGGATTTGATCACTATACACTTGACTTCACAGAGAAATTCAACGAGATCGTGATTGACAATTTTATTTCCGAATACCTTAAAGGCAACACCCCAAACCCATGTGTGCTCTGCAATAAGTCCATAAAGTGGGGAGCGCTTCTTGAAAAAGCCGGTTCTCTCGGAGCTGATTATATTGCTACAGGACATTATGCAAAAGTAAATCACAATGAAGCAAGCGGAAGATATTTTGTATCGGTTGCGGAAGACATCACTAAAGACCAGTCATATGCACTATGGAGAATTTCACAACATGCTTTGAGCAAAACTATCTTTCCACTTGGCAGTTATCAAAAAACAGAGATAAGGAAGATCGCGAAAGAACTTGGATTGAAACCTGCTGAAACTCCCGACTCACAGGAAATTTGTTTTGTCCCGAATAATAACTATCGTGAACTGATCGAGCTGCGCAATCCGGGTCTCAATGAAAAACTTTCAAAAGGAGACGTTGTCTACAAAGAAAATAAGATCGGTTATCATAAAGGCTATCCTTATTATACTATTGGTCAAAGAAGAGGATTGAATGTCTCTGTTGGGAAAAGACTTTATGTTTCAAAGATCGATTCTGAAAATAATGTTGTGTTTGTTGATGAAGAAGAATCTCTCTACAATTCTGAATTTATTACAAAAGAAATAAATCTTATGACCGTAAAAAGTATTGAACATCCGGTGAAAGTTAAGGTGAAGATCAGGTACAATGATGTTGGTCATGATGCGGTCATTGATCAGATTGATGAACAAAAGATCAGTGTAAAGTTCGATGCTCCTCAAAAAGCCATAACCCCGGGACAATCTGCTGTGTTTTATTCAGGAGAGGAAGTTCTTGGCGGAGGGATAATTGAGGTTGTTAGTTGCTAGTTGCTAGTTGTTAGTTGTTAGTTGCTGGTAATTAGTCTAAAATCTAAAATCTAAAATCTAAAATCTAAAATCTAAAATCTAAAATCTAA
>JBDTLQ010000039.1:0-12876 GCA_039934715.1 Ignavibacteria bacterium
CTCTTAAGCTTTATTTGAACACAGATGACACGGATTAAACTGATCTTCGCGGATACACCCTAAAAGAATAATCTATGTTTTGAATCAAAGTATTTTTTAAAAATTATCCGTTATTTTTCCGCCCGATCAGCGTAATCAGGGATCGCTCTTAAGCTTTATTTGAACACAGATGACACGGATTAAACTGATCTTCGCGGATAAGTTAACTCATTGAAAAATAATTTTAATTTTAAATCAAAGTATTTTTTTGAATTATTTTAATTGATTTAAACATCATAAAAAAAGATCCGCTACTTTTCCGTTCAATCAGCGTTATCAGCGTTCGCTCTTAAGCTTTATTTGAACACAGATGACACGGATTAAACTGATCTTCGCGGATACACCAAAAATAATCTATAATTTGTATCAAGTATTTTTTAAAAAAATATTTTGATTAATTTTATATCTTAAAAAAGATCCGCTACTTTTCCGTTCAATCAGCGTTATCAGCGTTCGCTCTTTTGGTGATTACTCAATTCTCAATACTCAATACTCAACTAAGGTCTTTTCACAGAAACAAACGCAGCTGCATTATTATAAGTGATCAGTATGTCCGTCAAATTAACCGAACTATCTCCGTTCATATCAGTCACTGCATATCCCCCTATAAAATTTGACGCGTCATTGCTTACCTTAATAATATCAGCAAGATTTATGAATCCATTTTGATCAGCATCACCGCTGTATATGCCGAACCTGACGGGCGATGAATCCACCTGCTTCATGTTATTGCCGTATGATTGTGAGTTGGCCGTGGAAAAATTGTATGTCAGTGAATCTGAAGTGAATGAATTTCCCGAACTGCTCCATGTCTCTATAGAATTCCTGTGCCTAAGGACTATATAATAATTTGTTCCGTTAACTGCGTTAGGAAAAGAAAATAATCCGGTTCCCAGAGAATTTAATTTTGATTTGGCTGAATCTATTATTGCAAAAGGACTGACTGTATTTCTTATATAAACTCTTGCCGTATCACTTATCATATTATTCGAGGCTGCATTATAAAACCCCTGTACAAACCCGGTGATCCTTGCATTAGGATATTGAGAATACTTTATTGTCGCGTAGTCGTTAGCAGCTCCGCTTTCACCTGTCACATACACATTTCCATTAAGATCAACTGCAATAGAGTAAGCTCTGTCATGTCCGTCTCCGGTCCCGTCAAATCTTTTCACCCAAACCGAATCACCCAGCGTGTTATATTTTACTGTAGCATATTTAAAATAATCTCCGCCGTCTCCCGAGCTTTCGCCTGTTACATAAACATTTCCGTAAACATCAAGCGCCAATGAATAAGCATTGTCTGTTACATTTCCTTCAGGGCCGTTATATCTGCGAACCCACTGCTCCGCGCCGGTAGAATTATATTTTACTGTAGCGTAATCATTCATTGTTCCTGAACCGAGGCTGGCACCTGTTACAAATACATTACCCGAAACATCCACAGCCAGACTGAATGCAACATCGCTTGATGGTCCGGCATATCTTGAAGCCCACTGCTGAACACCCGCGGAATTGTATTTTATTGTTGCATAATCAGAACCTGTTCCACTGGCCGGGCTCTCACCCGTTACATATACATTTCCTGAAACATCAACAGCAATGTCTCTCGCGAAATCCGAGAGATTAATTGGCATACCCGAATACCTTGAAGCCCATTGCTGAACACCAGATGAATTATATTTTATTGTTGCAAAATCCCCGCCTGTTACAGTTGCGAAACTACTTCCTGTTACATAAACATTTCCAGAAGCATCGATCGCAAGTGAACTTGCATTATCATAGGCTGCTCCCGGACCATCATATCTTGAGACCCATTGCTGAACACCCGCTGAATTATATTTTATTGTGGCGTAATCAGAGTTCGTTCCATTGACACTGTAACCTGTTACGTACACATTACCAGTAAGATCAACAGCAATTGAAGATGCTTCATCATTAAAAGATGTTGCAAGCCCGCTGTATCTTCTGACCCAGACTGAATCTCCGGATGAATTATATTTTATTGTCGCGTAGTCTCTGCCCGTCGCACTCTTATTGCTCCAGCCTGTTACATAAACATTACCTTCGTCATCCGCGGCAATTGCATTCGCATAATCATCCCGCGCTCCCTCTCCGTTATATCTGGCAGCCCATTGCTGAACGCCCGCTGAATTATATTTCACAGTTGCATAGTCAACGCCGGTTCCGGTACCAGAGCTGCTGCCTGTTACATAAACATTGCCATTTACATCAACGGCCACAGACCGGGCTTTATCAAATGTATTTGAAGTACCATTGTAAGTTGAAACCCATTGCTGATTTACCTGTGAGTAAGAATTTGTGAAGAAAAAAGAAATTGTCATAAATAGAAATAAAATAAATTTGCAGTTCATTTGATCCGTTTAAAATTTTTTGGGGAAACAATTTTGGTTAATAGTCAATGGTCAATGGTCAATACACAATACTTAATATTTAATACTTAATACTTAATACTTAATACTTAATATTTTAGTCTTTGCCAGTTCACTTAAAACAACATTCAACGCTTGTTCAAGCTTTAATACTCTTTGAACAGTCTCTTCGTTTGTATTTTTCAGCTGAAGGTTTTCGGCTTCCAGATCCTGTATCGCTTTTACCATTACAGGCAAAAGATTTCCGTACGTCGCTTCGAGCTTTTCAGAGTTATCCTTCAGTACTAGATTAAGAAATTCAGCATTTTCAGTTGTCTGAACCTCATCCAGCTCCTGTGCTATAAATCCTGCTGTCGGTACATCTTTCATTTTACTTCCGTCCGAAATGTTATTATCGTACCATTCACGTTTGTCCCAATTGAAAAGACGCGGTTTTATTTTCATAATGAAATCTATTCCAAGAGAAAGATCTTTAATATTTTTTTTATCTCTTGCATCGGATAAGCTGGTGATAGTTGTTACATTGCATCGAAGCGAAGTTACGTTACCATCACCAAGTGTAATTTGATTAGTAGCTGAACCGGAAGTTGGCTGTGTATTATATCCGAGGCAGGTTAAATTAGAACCGGTGGTTATGGCAAAGCCGGAATTAAATCCAAAGGCACAATTTTTGTTTCCAGTTGTGTTGGAATAAAGAGAAACATTCCCGAATGATGAATTCTCGAAGCCGGTAGTGTTAGTGTAAAGTGAGACACTTCCGAAGGCTGAGTTATTGACACCGGTGTTAAAGTGCAATGACTTATTTCCGAAGGCCGAATTACTATAGCCTGTGCTGATAGTGTAAAGAGATTGATACCCGAACGCCGAATTCTCATATCCTGTGGTATTGGTGTAAAGAGAAGTTGTTCCAAATGCTGAATTACTGTTGCCGCTACTGTTATAATACAGCGAAGCAAATCCGAATGCAGAATTATTATTATTTGTGTTAGAGTGCAGCGAAGAATAGCCGAACGCAGAATTGTAAACACCGGAAGTATTGGACATCAGCGATTGAAAACCAAACGCTGAATTATTGTCCCCAAGTGTATTACTCTTTAAGGATTCTTTTCCAACAGCAGTGTTTCCGTCGCCTGTGATATTGGAATATAAAGATTGATTTCCGACAGCAGTGTTCTCAAAACCGTTTGTGTTCAAAGCTAATGAATTCCAGCCCACGGCTGTGTTGGAATATCCGTCGATGTTTGAATATAACGAATTCAGTCCAAGTGCAGTGTTGGAAGAACCTGAGCTGTTGGAAAATAAAGCTGCAACTCCTATCGCAGTGTTATCAACTCCTCCGGTGTTGCTGACTAATGACTGAAATCCCAGGGCTGTGTTGCCAAAACCGGATGTGTTAGAAAATAACGACTGAACTCCGACAGCTGTGTTGTTGATCCCGGTCATTGTAAAATTTCCCGAGCTGACACCCAGAAATGTATTACCTGATCCGAAGTTATGTAAGAATCTGTCTGTGCCTTTAAATATTATACCAAGGTTTGAGCTTGTTGTATTTTCAAGCCGGAGCGACCTGAGCAGATTCACATTCCCTGTTGACTGACTTAATGTTAAATAATTAGTTGACGCGTCTTTGATCGTGTACAAACCGCCAATGCCAATAGTATTGGTGATATTTTGCGAATAAACATTGATCGAAATAAAAATACTTAATGCAGTTAATAAAGTTTTCATTTTTCTTCTCCTTTGCTGACCGTAATAATTTCATTACCTTTTAATTTTTTCAGATCATCAGCCAATTTGTTTTGTGTTTCTTCAAACTTTAATAATCTTTGACTCATAATACTATTTTCATTTTTCAGATCAGTGTTTTCAACTTTTAACTTTTCACTTTCAACTTTTAACTCTTGAATCGATTTCACCATCACAGGCAAAAGATTTCCGTAAGCTGCTTCGAGCTTTTCAGGATTGTCTTTCAAAACAAGATTGAGCCACTCTGCATTTTCAGATGTCTGCACTTCATCGAGCTCCTGCGCAATAAATCCTGCAGTTGGCTCTTCCTTCATTTTACTTCCGTCTGAAATTTTATTTTCATACCATTCTCTTTTATCCCAGTTAAAAGATCTTGGCTTTATCTTCATTAAAAAATCGAGTCCGAGAGAAAGGTCTTTAATATTTTTCTTATCACGCGCGTCCGAGAGACTTGTAATTGTTGTCACCGCGCAGCGAAGGGAAGTAACATAACTATCACCCAGCGTAATTTGATTCGACACAGTTTCAGTCGTCGGATCCGCATCGTATCCCAGTGATGTATTATTACTGCCGGTGGTTGTATTTGAACCTGAAGAAAAACCAATAGCGGTATTGGTTGTACCTGTTGTATTATAACCTAACGCGCCGGTTCCAATCGCAGTGTTGAGCATGCCCTCTGTATTATAGTATAAAGTTGAGATCCCCAAAGCTGTATTGTATGTACCGCTGGTATTATTATACAAGGATTGATTTCCTACAGCAGTATTTGCAAAACCATTATTAAAATACAGCGCCTTATTTCCTAAAGCTGTATTTTCAAACCCTGTGAAATTTGAATACAGCGATAAATTTCCGACAGCAGTATTAGTATACCCTGACGAGTTGCTTCGCAATGAATTCTTTCCCACCGCAGTGTTTTCATTTCCTGTGCTGTTGTTGTATAATGAGGAACTACCAACACCGGTATTTCCAAATCCTTCAGTATTGGAATACAAAGAAAAACCTCCCATACCTGTATTGTCATACCCGGATGAATTTACATACAAAGAATTACTTCCAACAGCAGTATTAGTGCTTCCTGTAGTCAAGCTTAAAAGTGTACTGTGCCCGACGGCGGTATTGTTGCTTGACGAAGTGTTATAGGGTCCTGTCATTGTAAAGTTACCGGAATTAACTCCTACAAATGTATTATAGCCATTTGTTAACGGCGCCTGATAATTATGTATAAATCTTTCAGTCCCCTTGAACAGAACACCCAAACCTGAACTCGTGGAATTTTCAAGTCTGATTGACTTCAATATATTCACCTGACCCGTAGCCTGAGTTAATGTCAGAAGTTAGCTCCAGAGTCTTTGATCGTGAACAATCCGCCGGTACCGAGTGTATTTGTTATGCTTTGTGAAAAAGCCTGCGATGTAAATATCAGAATGAGCATAACTATGATTTTGTTTCTAAGCAATTGATCTGTTTTCGTTTTCATTTGATTTAATTTTAATATTAATATATTTCCATTATCCAACTTTCAACTTTCAACTTTCAACTTTCAACTTTCAACTTTCAACTTTCATCTACTTAACAAGCAGCATTTTCTTAGTCTCAACAAATTCATTCACTCTCAAAGTGTAATAATAAATTCCACTCGTCAGACCGGATGCATCAAAATCATATTTGTAAATTCCGGGGTTAAGATTAGCATTTACCAATGTTGCAACTTCTTTACCAACCATATCATATACCCTCAATGAAACAAATCCCAAATCGGCAATTCCAAATTCCAGATTTGTAGAGGGGTTAAAAGGATTAGGATAATTTTGTGAAAGCATATAGCCGTCAGGGATCTCGCTTGAAATATTTCTGATGCCGATTGGCGTGCTGTTATTATTATAATTGACAAATTTAGTTCCTCCGAAGGGTATGCCGTTGAATGTTACACTGGTATAAATAATTCCGAACACCCGGAACTTCCTTCCCGGAACAAACCAGCTGTAAGACGTTGCGGTTGTAACTATCACAAGTGGTGATCCCGAATTAGATGAATCTTTTGTAACCTGTACATCTTTAACTCTCAATGCGTTGGAATAAGAACCGCCCGGCAAATTGATTGTACCCCATGCATCACCGCTTACACTTGTAGTTCCGGTTTCAAAGATCTGAGTAGTCCCGATGGTATAGTTCGCAGAGATGTTATCAGTGAAACTGCTTCCGTAAGAAAATGGATATTGCATTAACACCTGAGGGTCAGTGTATTGAATAAGAATATCCGGACCTTGAACACCATTTACCAGGAAGTTACCGGAAGAGCTCGTTCCAAAATTAAAAGTTGTGTCATCAGTTGTATTGGCAATATTAGATGTTGGGAACTGTGCTGCGTAAGGAGTGGACGCCGGTGTTACATAAGTAACAATGACGCTGTCCTGTGTTGTCAGGCCTGGAAAATTCCAGGTCTGTCCCGGTCCTGCATTGCCCGGGGAAATATTTGTTGTATCACAGATCGCCCAAGCGTCTACATTTCCCGGTACCGGATTATGAGAACTTGTCAGTGTTGTCTGCGGGAATGCATTTGAAGACATAAGTAGAATGATCAGGATTATTATTTTCATAATGATTTTGTTTTTAGTTTTAAAAAAAAATTATATTCTCTTAATTAGTTTTTTTATTTTCTGACAACGGATTCTTCCGGGTGCTGCTTATCTTTGCATAATATAATTTCACAGCTCTGCTTATGACGGTATCCTTGCTTTCATTTCTTTCAAGCTGAATTCTTTCGATGAGAGCATGGGTAGAATTTTTAAGCCTGTAACCTTTCGCTGTCTTTAGAGCACTTATCTTTTTTGTGATTATCATAAGCTTAGTTGAATTACAGGTGCACACTAATGTGCACTTCATTGTGCACATTACAAAAATACTGCAAGTGATACCGTTTAATCAAAGAAACTTTATCTTCAAACTAACCAGTGGTAATTTAATTACAGCAACATATCTATTGATTTTGCTTATTTTTAAAGGAATAATTTCAATGACAGCTAAGCAGGAATGAAAGACTCAAAACTGATACAGACCTTAAAGACGTTTACAAAAGATGAGTTAAAACTTTTTGAAAAGTTTGTCGCTTCTCCTTTTTTTAATAAGGGAAGAAATTATCTGCCGGTTCTTTTTGAGCTTCAAAAATTTTATCCTTCATTTGAAAATGATAAGCTGACTCCTGAATACATTTACAAAAAAATATTTCCTTCGGGAAAATTCAACAAGCAGGTAATGTGGAATTATGTATCACAGCTTGAGAAGCTCGCGTTGGAATTTCTGCTGCAGACTGCATTGAAGGACAATAAAATGGAAAGGTCTGTGATGATGTATGATGAGCTGACAAAAAGGAATCTTGAAAAACATGTGATCAAAGAAATAGAAACTGCGGAAAAAGATTTAAGCACCGCAAAATTCGGCAAGGAATATTTTTCAGCCAAATGGAATCTTGAAAATAATAAAGCCGACTACTGGAATCAGGCTCAGGGCAGGCAGGATAAAAGTTATGAAGGAACTGTTAAAAGCACTGAGTATCTGATCCTGAATTTTCTTGTAGACCTTTCAGTTCAGGTCTGGGACCTACACATATTAAAGGTAATGTACAACGCGGGCAGCGAGACAAACTCAGCGATCGCTTTTGTCAAAAGTCTTGATCTTAAAAATCTTGTAGACACAGCGAAAAAGAATAAGAACAAATACGCGGGTGTTATAAATTTTTATTACCGGAAGATAATGTGCGCGATGGATGAAGATGAAGAGAGTCATTTTTTTGAAATGAAGAAATTCTTTGATGAAAATTATGATCTGTTTGATCCGCGTGAGCAGAGCAATACAATAATCTCGCTTGCAAATTACTGCGCGCACAAAATGCGGCTTGGCAAGGATAAATTTCTAAGGATACTTTTTGAAATAAATAATTTCCGTCTTGAAAAAGAAATTGGAGCGTATGTGAACGGCAGGATGAACAAAGCACTCTATCATCAGATACTACGCAACGCGCTTTCGCTTGGCGAGATCAAATGGTCTGAAAACTTTGTAAGGGATTATACATCGAAACTGAAAAAGGAACATCAGAAAACAATGAGCACGCTGGCAATGGGATATATTCATTACACGAAAAAAGAATACGCCGCCTCACTGGAATATCTTAACAAGGTCGAGTTCATTGACCTCAGGGACAAACTGCACGTAAGGATACTTTCGGCGAAGGCGTATTATGAACTCAAAAATCATGAATCACTTTTTTACTATATCGACGCTTCAAAACATTTCATAGGAAACAATCCCGCGATCGAAACCGAAACTAAAAATGCTTACATGAAATTTTTCAATTATCTGAAAAAACTTTTGCTGCTTAAAGAAAACTCTGACAAAAAAAACTTAGCGAAGCTTAAGGCAGACATTGAGCTTGATAAAGTTGTAAGACTAAGGCATAAGGAATGGCTGGTGGAGAAGATCGATGAAATATGAAATAGTCAGAGCAGAGAGTGTGTAGTTGAGAGTCTGAGTGAAGAGTCCTTCCCTGTCTGATTAGGATTAGTTGGATTAAATGATTTTAGGATTTTTTTTACAGATAATCTATAATCCTATAATCTTCAAATCCTACGAACCCTAATTCAGACAATGATGATTTTAGGATTTCTTTTGCATATAGTCCATAATCCTATAATCTTCAAAGACTCAGCGGGGACGACAAATTATATTGTAGCCGGTGACTACCTACTTCAACACCACTAATTTTTTTGTTTGTGAAAACTGACCTGCAGTTATTGAATAAAAGTATACGCCACTATTAAGAGCGGACGCATCAAGACGGTATTTATAATATCCCGCATTTATTTCTTCATTCAATAATTTTCTTACAAGCCTGCCAGTGATATCATACAAATTGAAAATTACAAATGATCTTTCCGGGAGCCCGAAGTCAATTGATGTGAAAGGGTTGAACGGATTTGGATAATTGTTTCCAAGATCAAACCTGTCCGGAATTTCCGAAGAAATATTTTGTATACCGACAGTCGTTGATCGGACATTGACAACTATTGTATTTATCGACTCTAAAGAATCCGAGCCGTTATATGCCACAACCTTGCACAACAATGTAATTGAATCCCCTGTCAGACCAAGCGCTCTTGCTATGCTGTCAAGCCTGCTTCTTCTGATGGTCGCTGTTGTTTCGGAGCCGTTATTATCGGAAGTATAATAGTAGTCAGTATTTACGAGAGCTTTCCTCAGCCTGAATTTGTAGGTAACGTCCTCTGCCCCCGGGGATGCGCTGAACCACGTAAATATTATTCTCGAAGTATCAGATGAGCTTGTAATAAAATGAAGGGGAGAAGAACCGAGAATTGAGTATGTGCTCAGCGGTGAACCGTTAATTTTGATATAATTATTTTTTATTACCGAGTCAGTACCGAATGAATTAGAAACCCTCAGACTAACATTGTAATATCCCAATTGAGTAAATTGAAATTTCGGATTGGGAAGAGTTGATGAAAAATTCTGCGGACCTGTTACATTCCACTGAAATGATGTAGGAGTATTTGATGAACAATCGATCAGAGTAATTGAATCGTTTCTGACTGCAGTTGGCTTTGATGCCATAAGTTCAGCTTTTGTCGGCGCGTTTTGCGGAGGCGTATATCTCAGCACAAACAAGCCATGCCTTCTGTCTGAAACAATTATCTTTCCGGAAGAAAAGATATAAACTCCCCAGCAGCCGTTAAAAGTTGTTTCATTGTCTTCGGGATATGTATCAAACCATCCAAGCTCCGCAGGGCTTTCGGGATTGGAAACATCCAGGATCTTTACACCTGCTTCATAATAAGCTGCAAATAATTTATTACCATGAAGCTCAACATTATGCACAATACATTTGTCAAATATCTGCGGGGTGAAAATATTTTTGAAAGTTATATCTTCAAGGTCTCTTATATCCCAGACCTTAACTCTGCCCGGAGGTAAAGCTGTTTCATCTGTAGTGAAAATATAATTTCTGTCGGGAGTCAGAACACAATTGTGCGGAAACGGATCCGGTAAATTATTCCATTGTCTGATGGTTGTAAGATTATCTTTGTCCGTCGCGTTTATGATTGTGAGCTTACCATCAAAAATATTGGCCGACCAGATAGTATCATTGACGATCCGGCAATCATGAGAATACAATTCATTCCATTTCCCTCTCAGTACCGGGTGAACAGGATCTACTGACAGATCAAGAACAGCTATGCCCTGCGTGAAAGTAGGGTTTGAACCGTTAAGATAAAGGTAAGGACCTGACTGTGAGATGGTATGCGTCGAAACATGTTCGGGAGGAATATATGTATTTACAAGCTGTACAGAGTTCGGAAGGTTCTGAAGATCTACTATCTTCACACCGAAATTCAATGCTTCTGAAGTTATGTAAGCATAATGGGAATAAGTTTTCATCTCCATTATTAAGTTACCGTTGGGAATATTCCCCACGGTCACAATATTTGATGAATCGGTTACATCAAAAAAATATGTTCCGTTTATTCCTCCCACAATAGCGTACTCTCTGCCATTAGCTTCATAACCCCATATCGCTGAGTATGTGAAAACTAAATTATTGCCGACCGGATCCTTATGGCCGATCATGGTTACGTTTTTACCTGCCTGACTGTTTGCAGTCTGTGCTTCCAATGTAATAAGGAAACAAATGAGTGTAAAGAGTATTAAATTTTTCATGAGGTTTAAAGGAGGGCTGTAGATTTGTGTTGCTGACGTCAAATGTCAGACGTCAAACGAAATATAATAACTTTATAACACTATAGCTATATAATTTTACAAAACGTTTGACATCTGACGTTTGTCGTAACAAAAAGTTATAAAGTTAAGCCGTGAGCTTGTAGTAAAAATTCCAAATTCCCGCTCCGCTCTCGCGCAGCGAGGCGAGCGAAATCCAAAATCCCAAATCCCAAAGCGTCTACTTAACCAGCAACATCTTCTTAACTTCAGTAAATTTTTCTCCAGACAGCTTATAGAAATACGCGCCGCTTGTCAGGTTGAACTGAGCCGCGTTAAATGTAACAGAATAATTTCCGGCGCTGTATAATTTATTTTTAATAAGATCTGCGATTTTCTTTCCAGAAATATCAAAGATCTGCAGATCGATGCGGGTTGAATTTCTGATGTCAAAATCAATTCGTGTTTCCGGATTGAAAGGGTTGGGGTAATTTTGTTTTAGCTCGAATGAATTAGCGATCGAATTATTTTCATTGATCCCTGACATTGGTGTAATTGTGACGGCAAAGTTGTTCGCGTAATTCCATTTATCATTATCCGAAGTTGTGTCTTTGTTGACGGAGTTTCCATTCGCGAACAGAGTGTCGGTGATATTCGGAGTTGAAGGAGCAACATACCGGAACATAAATTTCAGAGTATCACCTGAAAATAATTTCGGTTGTATGTGTGTAAGTTCAAATCCTGAACCGGGAAAAGATTCGGCTCTTCTCAGAGATGTATCAAGCGGAGACACATAAACATTTCCGAGGCTCGCAGCAATATCACATCCGCCGGCAATCGCGGGTCCGTTAGCAATGCTAAGAGTATAGATCGCGGTATCATTAGCCGCTACATGAGTTGGACCTGATATAACCACAGAGATCGAATCATTAGGCTTAAAGCTGTGACAGACACATCCTATTTCGTTTCCGTTCTTTTTTGTGAGACCAACTATCCCGTCTCTGAATGCCATCAGATTGTCATAAATTGAAAACAGGAAGGCAATAAATATTATAACATAGAATGTCTTAAGTATTTTCATTTGTTGTTTGTTGTTTGTTGTTTGTTGTTTGTTGTTTGTTGTTTGTTGTTTGTTTCTACTTAGTATGCAATACTCCAATACTCAATACTCAATACTCAATACTTATTTTTTACTGTACGTCCACCATACAGAAGGATTATCCGAAGGTGAAACCATCAGCCTTGTAGATGATAACTCTCTTATTAAGAAGATCTCGTTTGTGGTTCCGGGATTTGAAACTCCTTTGCTTGTTGCATTCAAAATAAGCTTATGACCTTCGAGCTTCCAGTAATTGTAATCAAGTGTAGCCATATTGATCGAAGCAGCCTTGCCGCCTATTTTGATCTCGAATCCCATGTTGTCTTTCTCATTGATCCACTTTCCGAAAAGGTTTTCCTGATTCACAGGCCGTTCAACTTTTCCGGTGGAATCGCTTTTCTTTTGTGCTGTTGTATTCTTTTCGGTGTCGGGAATATTTTTATTGCATCCCGATATTATGAATAACGCAAAAATTACACAGAGTGTTTTATACACCTTCTCAATTATTTTAAAATGTTCTGCTTTAATTTCAAAATAGCAAGAATGATTTTATTTATCAATTGTTTGTGTAAAGGATTTCTCGCTGATATTCGCAGAAAAGAAATCGCTGATCCACGCAGATAAAAAATATTTGCGTGAATCTGCGGGAAAGAAATTGCTCGAAGATGAAATGAAGATGAAAATTAATTGTATCTCTTAGGATAATTCTATAATTTTAGCGAAAGACTTTTTAATTTTAGATTTGGGATTTCAGGATTTGGGATTTCAGGATTTGGGATTTCAGGATTTGGGATTGGGAATTTCGAATTTAGGATTTACTGATTTTAGATTTTAGATTTTAGATTTTAGATTTTAGATTTTAGATTTTAGATT
>JBDTLQ010000040.1:0-12862 GCA_039934715.1 Ignavibacteria bacterium
CTTGGTTCAAATGGTTTAGCAATATAATCATCTGCGCCAAGCTCGAGACCGATTATCTTATCCGTCGTTTCGCCTCTGGCGGTAAGCATCACAACCGGAATAGAATTTGTTTTCCGCAGCTCCTTCAAAGTTTCAAAGCCGTCCATTTCAGGAAGCATGTAATCAAGTATCACAAGATCATATTGATGTGAGGCAAGATGTTTCAGAGCATCGACAGGATTGTCGTATGAGTCTATCTTGTAATTATATTTTTCAAGATAATCAGTTAACAGTTCTGTCAACTTTATATCGTCGTCTATGAGTAAGATTTTTTTCATGCAATAAAAAAACAAGGGACATTTGTCCCCTGTTTTTAATGATATAATTTTCCGGAATTAATCTCTTTTATCTTCTTTATCTTTGAATTTATGCATGCCGTCCTGAAATTTGTCCTTCATGCTTTTCATGTTTTCTACAACTTTACTTCTCTGCTCAGGTGTCAGTATGCTGTGAAATTCAACAAGCTTGTCCATCATGAATTCCTTCATCTCTTCTTTATTCTGATCTTTCTTATTTGCAAGCTCCATCAGTTTATTTTTATCAAGCTGGTCCTTTTTGAATTCGATTGCAAGGTCATCCATATCATTTGTCCGATCGGGCTTGTTTGCTTCCATCTTTTCTTTGATCTCACCTTTAAGCCGTTCTACCTGAGCTTTTTGATTTTCCGTGAGGTTAAGATCTTTTGTAAGCATTTCAATCATAAATCCGTGTGGTCCGTCTCTGAATTTTTTCTTCGCGTAAACAATACCGCAGATTGAAGACAGCACCAGTGCGATCACAATTAGAGGGATAATAAATTTTTTGTAGCTTTTCTTTTTCGGCTTTATTCCGGAAGGCTGGCTGCTTTCCTGAATTGCATTTTCTGAGTCATTCATTTGTTAGATCTCCTTTTGTTTAATTTTGTGTTCATACAAAAATACGTATTGAATTTTATAAAGTTGATTTCGATTTGTAATTCTTTGTAACAGGAAAATTTTGCAGTAATACTGAAAAGGAATAAGTGCTGAAGATAATTTAATACAAGAATTACCGTCTAAAATTCAGAGGATTATACAACCCGATTTAATCGTTTACTACTTCAAAAAATTCACACCGAAAGCAAGCTGGAATCCGCCGACATTTGTGATCGTATTAGTGTTCAGGCTCTGCACACCGTCGCCGATCAACGGAACATAAGAATAGTTAAAGCTTACATTCATTGACATACTTTCACTTTGTGAAAAGCTGACACCGATACCGCCGTATCCACCAAACGCGAAATGCGTTTTTGAATATCCGATGGCGTTAAAGAAACTTCTGTCGTAAGGGTTGGTAATTACAAGAGTGGGGGAAATCCCAAAATTAATTATAGGAGTAAAGCTTCCCTCAATGTCATTTTTGAAAAGTTCTTTCCGTATTCCAATGCTGAACGGCACCTGAAATACACGGTTTACTTTATTTATTATGATCGAATTTCCGAATACGTCAAATCGCTCGATCTCTCTTTCATCGGATACTCCGGAAAAGGCTAGATTAAATGTCAGGTCTGTTGTTTTTCCAATAGGCGCGAACATGCTTACATATGGCCCAAACCCATTTTCCCCATAGTTTAAACCAAGACTCCAGCTGTTTCTCGGTGTTTTTTTTGTATATTTAATTTTTTCTTGTGAAAAGGAATTTACTGAGGTGAGTAAAATCAAACCGATTATTGTACAGATAATTTTTGTCCCCATAATAGTTGGATTTGTTTATTGTTTAAAGAAAGTTAATTAATTAATTTTTGATTTAAAATTCCAAACACTGTTGACGTCTAAAAGATTTACAAGGATCAGCAAAGTTGTTGAAAAAAGACAAAAGTTTTTAACTGTGGTCCTTGAAAATATTCATGATGCTCATAATGTGAGCGCCATTCTTCGAAGCGCGGATGCGGTCGGGATAGATAAAGTCTACCTTATATATAACACAAATAAATTTCCAAAGATCGGAAAGATCTCCTCAGGAAGCGCGAAGAAATGGATAGGGCTGGAAAGGTTTGATAACGCGAAGGATTGTTTTGATGTGCTGCGGAAAAATAAATTCAGAATTTATTCCACCGGAATAGAAGAAGATAAAATGGTCACTTCTCTCTATGATCTGGATCTGACTGTGAAGACCGCGCTTGTTTTCGGCAATGAACATACGGGAGTTTCTGATTATGTAAGAGAATATTCCGATAAAAATTTTATGATACCGATGTACGGAATGATACAATCACTAAATGTGTCGGTTGCCGTTGCGGTGTGCCTGTATGAAGCATTGAGACAAAGAGAGCTTAAAGGTATGTATGCAAAGTCAAAATATACTAAAGCTGAGCTTGCAAAAAAACTTAACAACTACAGTTTAAAATAATGATCAATGCTTCCTGAATATTTATCAAAAGAATTAAACCTGAAACATCTGGATAATTTTCTGCTTATCTCGGGTCCGTGTGTGGTCGAATCAAGA
Organism: Ignavibacteria bacterium; assembly: GCA_039934715.1. Classification (GTDB taxonomy): domain Bacteria; phylum Bacteroidota; class Ignavibacteria; order Tepidaquicellales; family Tepidaquicellaceae; genus JAGPCH01. The sequence continues at coordinate 2,503 of JBDTLQ010000040.1, forward strand.
TCGGTTGTTTTCAAAACCTGTGAGACCCTGAAAAAAATTACAGGCAAGCTCGGCATTCCTTTTATTTTCAAATCATCATACATCAAGGCAAACAGAACATCTTCGGACTCCTTCAGAACTATTGGAATAGATAAAGCGCTTTCCATACTCGCTGACCTGAAAAAAGAATTTCAGGTACCGATACTGACTGACGTTCATTCAGAAATAGAGATAGAGATCGCGGCAGAGGTAGCAGATGTGCTTCAGATCCCAGCTTTCCTTTCGCGCCAGACCGACCTTCTGGAAGCAGCGGGAGAAAGCGGCAAGATAGTTAATATAAAGAAGGGACAATTTCTCGCGCCCGAAGATATGAAATATCAGGCTGAGAAAGTTGCAGCTACCGGCAATAACAAAATTTTTCTCACCGAACGCGGCTCAACATTCGGTTATAATAATTTAGTAGTTGATATGAGGAGTCTCGTTATAATGAAAAATTCCGGATACCCGGTTATCTTTGACGCGACACATTCGGTTCAGATGCCTTCAAAAGAAAAAGGAGTGAGCGGCGGAAATCCCGAGTTCATAGCTCCGCTGGCAAGGGCTGCCGCGGCAGTTGGAGTCGACGGATTTTTTATTGAGACCCATCCCGATCCGTCAAAGGCGCTGAGTGATGCAAGCAGCATGATCAGATTGAATAAGATGGAAAATCTTTTGTTACAGATACTGACTCTGCATAAGCTCCAAAGTAAATTTACAAACTGACTGAATGAAGCTTAAAACTACTTCCACTCTCCGGACCGAAAAGATCAGATCAGCTTATTACATAGGAATTTTCATGGTATCGATGTCAACCCTTCTGCTTGAATTTTCACTCACCCGTGTATTGTCAGTTTCACTATGGTACCACTTCGCGTTCATGGTGATCAGCGTTGCATTGCTCGGCTTTGGTGTCAGCGGCGTCGTACTGTCATTGAATAAAAAATTGAATACCATTAACTCCGAAAAGCTATTATCGATCCTTTCAATATGCTATGGTTCAACGGTCATTCTTTCATTTATAATAATGAATAAGATACCGTTCGATCCCTTCAGTCTGCTCAGCGATCCAATACAATTTTTATATCTCCCGTTATATTATATACTGATAACGATCCCGTTTTTTTTCGCGGGACTTATTATCTCGATCCTGCTGACACGTTTTAAAAATGAAATTTCAAAATTATATTTTTTTGACCTGATAGGAGCAGGGCTAGCTTGTGTGGCATTTGTCCTGATAATTCCTTCGGTGGGAGGCAACGGTGGAGTTGTCTTTGTCGCGGCGATCGCGTTTCTCGCGGCAATTATTTTTTCGTACAACAGCTATAAAACAATTTCTTTTACAGCATTCATCCTGCTTGGAATTTCTCTTACGTTCCTTATCAATTCAGACGAACGATTTCCCATAAACGTGACCGCCAATAAGATCTACGGCAACTATATAAAGGACAGACCCGATCTGAAAGTCAGGACGGAATGGAATACGTTCTCAAAGATCGACGTGATGAAAGATGAACAAAAGGCTGAGGACGGATATGATATTTATCTCGCGATCATTGACGCCGGAAACGCTACTACAAATATCCCGAATGTAAAATCATTTCCTCTTGCTACAAAACCTGCGGATGCTTCCAATCTCGCGTTCGCTACAAAAGATTCTGCAGGGAAAGTTTTTATCATCGGTTCGGCGGGCGGCGGTGAAATACTCACGGGCTTATATCATAATGCAAAAAATATCACAGCGGTGGAGATCAACGGGATCCTCAATGACCTGATCAAAAATGATCTCGCCTACTGGACAGGACCACTTATAAAGAATAATAAAAAAGTCAATCTGATCACTGATGACGCACGCTCGGTTTTGTCTTCAAAAAGGATAACGTATGATGTAATAATTTCGGCTCATACAATTTCAGCATCGGCCGTTTCCAGCGGAGCCATGAGTCTTGTTGAAAATTATATCCTCACAAAAGAGGCGGTTAAAGAATACCTGAATCATCTTGAAAAAGACGGTATGCTCTACATCTCAAGACCCGAGACCCAGCTGCCGAAGATCATTACAACTCTGAAGGAAGCGCGTTTTGAAAACAGCGGCGGACTTGAAGACAGTAAAAATAACTTTGTGGTATTCAGAAGGCCGCCTAATGATTTTGAAAACGAGAAGAGTTTTCTTGCGGGTGTTTTATATAAGAAGGATGGTTTTTCTGAGGCTGATGTTATCAATGTAAGGAATGAAGCAAGTTCATTGAGCATGGAAATTCTCTTTGACCCGCTCACAACGCAGGAAAGCGTTTATAAAAAACTTATTGAATCCGGAAATATCTATGAAGATGTAAAGAATTTTGATAAGAAGATCGAACCGGCAACAGACGACAAACCTTTCTTTGATCAGAACATCGGTTTCGGGAATCTTTCATGGAGCGGTATCAGAGAAACCTTCTCACAGGATGACAAGGCAATACTTGCTTTGAAAGATAAACCTGTCGCAGAGACAACACTTCTCGCAATTCTGATACAATGTTTTTTAATTGCAGGGCTGCTGATAATTCTGCCTTTAAAATTTTTCAAAAAAGAAAAAGTAAAAAATGTCTCAGCAGATGAATTCGCGATTGATAAGAAATTTCTTTTTTACTTCGCGTGTCTGGGATTCGGATATATCGTTCTTCAGATATGCATGATACAAAAATTCACATTATTTCTCGGACAGCCTGTGATCACACTTCTCACAATTATTTCAACCATGCTTGTTGCATCCGGTATCGGCAGTTACTTCTCTTCGAGGTTCTATAAGAATAATATTAAAAAGCTCTGCATTCTTTTCGGTATGATAGCGCTGCTTACTCTTGCGATCGGCTTGCTAAATCCGTACATTTTCAATGCGCTTGTAAGACTTGAGCTGCACTGGCGGATCCTTGTTTCTGTATTGATGATCCTGCCGCTCGGATTTTTTATGGGAATGCCGTTTCCCATAGGAATGTCACTGATACTTCCAACGGAAAAAAGGTTCGTGGCATTTGCGTGGGGAGTGAATGGATTTTTTTCGGTAATAGGCACGGTATCTGCTATCATACTCGCCATGATATTCGGATTCAAAATTGTGTTTATAATAGGAGCTGTAATTTATTTATTGGCAATGGTTTTAATTTTAGCAAGACATAAGAAGGTTTCCATTGTTTAATTGGAATTTGGGATTTCGAATTGGGAATTTTCAAATTTTGAATTTGGGATTTGATATTTAATTTCTGTAGAATCGTATTTTGCACGTTGGTTCATAAATCAGCAATCAACACAATCAACACAATCAACACAATAAACACAATTAACTAATTAACCAATTGAAAGTAGGAGTACTTACAAGCGGCGGGGATTGCGCGGGATTGAACGCGGTGTTAAGAGCGATCGTGAGAAAATCGCATACACTGAAATATGAAACTGTAGGTATACTGAACGGCTGGAAAGGATTATGGGACGAGGAGTATATTCCGCTTGGCATCAATGAAGTTTCGGGAATAATTCACAGAGGAGGCACGATCATCGGAACCTCCCGCTTCAGTCCGTTTCAGCAGAAGAACGGGAAGAAGATCCTGATGGAAAAAATTTTAAAGGCCGACTTCGACGCGATCATCTGTATCGGCGGGGAAGGTTCAATGCATATGGCGCAGCTTGCTTATGAAGAGGGTGTTAATGTTATCGGGATCCCAAAGACAATTGACAATGATATTTACGGGACCGATTATACATTCGGGTTTGATACTGCAGTGGGGATCGCTACAGAAGCAATTGACCGCCTGCATACAACCGCCGAATCACACCACAGGGTAATGATACTTGAAGTGATGGGACGCAACGCCGGATGGATAGCTGTGTATTCTGCAATAGCGGGCGGAGCAGATATCGTACTGATCCCTGAGAGAAAAACCAGCCTTGATGATATAATCGATGTAATAAAAAACAGGTATACTAGAGGAAAATGGTTTTCAATAATTGTCATAGCCGAAGGCGCTAAGATAGATGAGAGCGACATAAAATTTGCCCATCCTGAAATGAAAGGTAAATTAAAAAAAGATGATTTCGGAAGAGACCGCCTTGGAGGGATCTGTCACTATCTTGCAGATGAGATCGAACACCGCTCAGGTTTTGAGACCCGTTCAACTATTTTGGGATATGTGCAGAGAGGTGGAATGCCTACTGCATTTGACAGGATCCTTGGTACACGATTCGGAGTGTATGCTGTTGAAATGATAAAGGAAAAAAAATTCGGAAGGATGTGCGCGATCGTTTCCAATGAGATCACGGATATAACAATTAAGAAAGCGATCAGCAAATTAAAAACTGTCGATCCCGAAATATACAAGGTCGCGCAGGTGTTTTTTAAATGAACATTAAAGCACCTGTAACTTTATTCGTAAACTAAGTATATTCATTGTAGAAACATAAATTAATTATGATGACAACCAAAATTCAAAAATGGGGTAATAGTCTTGCAATACGAATTCCAAAATCATTTGCCGAAACAACACAGATCAAAGAAGGTTCTGAAATAAAATTATCTCTTGAACACGATAAAATAATTGTTACGAAAAAAGAAAAACCAAAATTCACATTAAAGGATCTTGTCTCCAAAATAACTAAGAATAATACCCATCAAGAAATAAATTTTGGTTCCCCTGTAGGAAAAGAACTTCTTTAATAAAACTGCTTTAGAATGGGAAAAATGTATATTCCGGACAAATGTGATATTGTTTGGTTAGACTTTGATCCGCAATCCGGTCGTGAACAATCAGGCAGAAGACCTGCGCTCGTTATTTCTCCTAAACAATATAATTCTGTTTCCGGACTAGGAATATTTTGTCCCATTACTACGAAAATAAAAAATTATCCTTACGAGGTTATCATTCCGGAAAATCCTAAATTGCAGGAGTGATATTATCTGATCAATTAAAAAGTTTAGACTGGAAAATGAGATCGGCAAAATTTATTTGTAAATTATCTGAAGAAGCTTTTGAAGAAGTGAAATCAAAATATGATACTTTAATATGATAAATCTTTCATGATCTTAAAACATATGTTGTGGTACATTAACCAGTTTTGAAACTGATACAAAGATTTCGACAAATTATTTCCATTCATTAAAATATTGTCATGTCAAAAAAAAATACCCATGAAGTTCATTCAAGCGGACTGCTGACGAAGCTCGGGCTTTATACAGCTGTCCTGATCGTGATAAGCTCAATGATCGGCTCCGGAATTTTCAAGAAGGCGGCGCCAATGTCACTGGATCTGCAGTCAGGAGGAATTATACTGTTATGCTGGGTGATCGCCGGAATAATTACTCTGATCGGAGCTGCTACTAACGCGGAAGTTGCCGGAATGATCGCCGCTCCCGGAGGGCAGTATATTTATTTTAAGGAAATGTTCGGAAAGGCATTTGCATTTATCTATGGCTGGTCCTGCTTCTCTGTGATACAGACTGCTTCCATCGCATCAATCGCGTATGTATTCGCCGAATCGGTAAATGCTGTAATTCCTCTGCCGCATCTGAGTGAGGCAACTGAACAAATAACTGTCCTCGGCATCTTTAATCCTTTCGCAAGCTTCGGGGTAAAGATGCTGACAATTGCCACTATCATATTTCTTACAACTGCAAATTATCTTGGAGTAGTATTCGGAGGATTTATCAGTAATCTTTTTACAACTCTGAAAGTAATTGGAATGCTTGTAATAATTTTTCTTGGACTTACTTTAAGCGGCGGTGCCGTTGAAAATATATATCCTCTCGGTCCGAATCCGGCTGCTCAATATGGCACGTCGCTAGGATTGTTCGGAGCAATGTTTGCCGCGATGCTTGGTGCATTCTGGGCTTATGACGGATGGAACAATATCGGCTACCTTGGAGGCGAGGTAAAAAATCCCAAGAGAAATATACCGCTTGCATTGTTTATCGGGGTCGGCATCGTGATGGGGATCTACCTGCTTGTCAACTTTGTCTATTTGTATGTAATGCCTGTAAATGAGATGATGGAAATTGCTGGTAAAGAAAACACGATCATAGCTGTTGAGGTAATGAGAAAATTTCTTGGCAACGGAGGAGCGTTTTTTATTTCAATACTAATCATGATCTCCACCTTCGGAACAACCAACGGTACCATCCTTGCTTCCTCAAGGATTTATTTCGCCATGGCGAAAGACAATTTATTTTTTAAATCCTGCGGCGATATTCATTCAAAATTCAGGACACCATACACCTCACTTATCATTCAGGGGATATGGGCATCGCTTCTTGTACTTTCGGGAACCTTTGATCAGCTTACCGACATGCTGATCTTCGCTTCATTTATTTTTTACGGAGCCGGAGCTTTCGGGGTATTTGTACTGAGGAGGAAAATGAAAGACACTCCCCGTCCTTACAAGGCTCTCGGTTATCCTATACTTCCTCTGATATTCGTTCTGTTCTGTATCACACTTGTTGTTGTGACCATCATTCAAAATCCGCGTGACGCCGGCATCGGACTCGCGCTGGTATTAAGCGGGATACCGTTTTATATTTTCTGGAACAGGAAGAAAACGGGAATTAGTTGAGTGAGTTAAGTAAGTTGAGTTAGTTGAGTAAGGAGTGGCTTGCAAAGAGAATGAATGTATTATTAAAAGATAATTAATTTGTTTGGCAAGATTATTTTACGCTTAGCTGCCGTATATAATATTCTCTGGGGAATATGGGTCGTGATATTTCCCAATCACTTCTTTGATCTTATCGGAATGCAGCCTGTCAATCATACCTTCATATGGCAATGTCTCGGAATGATTGTCGGTGTTTATGGACTCGGATACTGGTGGGCCAGTTACGATTATCTCAGGCACTGGCCGATCGTTGCGATCGGACTGCTCGGGAAAATTTTAGGACCGGTTGGTTTTGTATTTAATTATTTAAAAGGAAATATCCCCGGTAAATTTATTTATACCCTCATCACAAATGATCTCATATGGTGGATCCCGTTCATACTGATACTTATTGATGTTCACAAAAAAACAAAATGGAAGTTGAAGGAATGATTATAAAACGTTCTTCGAAACAACTCCTTCAAACCACTCGTTAAAAACTTACTCCAATGAACCCGATCAAACAAAAACTATTTGTACAGCTTTTCATAATTTATCTACGATATCTGATCGGCGGCGCGTTTGTCTTTTCAAGTGTAGTCAAAATTAAAGGAGAAAGATTCACATCAGTTGACGGTTCTGATACTCCGCTCAATTCACCTTTCCATTTACTTGAAACATTATATCAGTCCGGGTTTTACTGGAAATTCCTTGGATTCGCACAGATACTTGCAGGCCTGCTGTTGATGACACAAAGATTCGCAAAGCTTGGAGCGTTAATGTTCCTTCCCATAATTGCAAATATTTTTGTTATTACAGTTTCTTACGGATTCCCCGGTACTCCGTATATTACCGGCTTAATGCTTCTTGCCAATATCGTTCTTGTATTATGGGATTGGAATGATTTAAAAATACTTGTGAACAAGACTCCTGTGATTGAAACTAAAAATGACTGGATGCAGGACAAGGTCTGGGAAATCACCGGCCTGGCAATGTTCTTGTTCGATCTGTGCTACAGGCTTTTTACACATTCATATAACATAATTCTTTGGTTCGGCATCTGCGTGATGATCGGAGCTGTGGGTTTAATTGTTGGGATGAAACGGAGAGAGCTGTATGCAAAAGACGTTTTGTAAAGCTTTATGTATTCAATTTAGAATTTTTTTTATTTTATCAGAATCATTTTTTTTGTCAGCTTAAAATTCTTTGACGTTAATGAATAGTAGTATACTCCTGATGACAATGATCCTGCATCAAACTTGACTACATAGCTTCCTGTAATAAGCTTCTCATTTAAAAGGCTTGCAATTTCTTTTCCTGAAATATCATAAACTTTTAGAGTTGTCAGTCCCGGCTTATCAATACTGAATTTAATATTTGTTTCCGGATTGAAAGGATTTGGATAATTCTGATACAAATTAAATTCAACAGGTTCATTAATATTATTAATTGCCGTCGGAATATATTGAGTAACAGGTTCGGTAATGGTTACATGCCCTCCTCCTGGACCGCTGTTACCGGCTACAACTTCACCGTAATAAGTGCTACCGATGATGTAGGGGAATTCAGGATTACCGAGAGAATCAATCGTGATAAAGTATGCATAGGTCCCGCTTTGATATTCCGGCGTGACTGAAAATCTTCCGTTATGCAGATCAAGATCACCGGTGCCGGAAGTGTAATCCTCAATGAAACATCCAAGCGGATATTGTGAGCTTACATCAGGTCCCCATTGATTGGATGGAAGCACTGTTCCGTCAGGCAAAGTAGTTCGTGTTATAATATCTCTTTTAATAAACCCGCTTCTCATTCTTCTTATGCCGCCGGTTCCATTTATGTTTGAATATGCATATGGTCCGTATAGAGGATATCCGTCAAACATGTATCCGAGTATTGGAGAATGCTGATCCGGATCAGGTGTGTATAGTCTTTTCATATTTATGTGATAATGATATGCCCCCTGAGGTGAAGGATGTCCGCCCGATGTATCGAAGCCTACTCCTTCAAAATACTGAGCGACTCTGTGCCAAATGTTCTGATTGTTGTAAGACATAGCGTCTCCCGAATTAAAAAGTACAACACCATTAATCAGCACTCCTATTTGTCCGTTGCCGGCTGCTGAAGGTGTAGGATCCGCAGCAGGAAACCGCGCTATCTTAAAAACCCAGTTTTGGTTTGTAGGAAGATTCGGATTCATCATCCATGGCCCGATCGTATAGGAAGGGATCCCCGTACATTTGACATATGAAAAATTCGCTGAGTAAAAAACCTGCTGTACATCAGCAAGTATACCGCCGTAACCTGTTACCCCGTTTAGATTTTGTTTCCATGAATATATCTCGGGAGTTATTTGCGCATAAAGATTGCCAAAGGTCAGAAGTAGAAGTATTGCAATAAATTTTTTCATAGGGTTTTTAAAATTGTTTTAATTAGTTCTTAAAACTTTCAAGGAGCTTTGCATTTTCCTCCGACAGCTTTATAGCGACAACCTTACCGTTATAATTACATGCAATGTGAGTTTGCCCGGGATCGGTATTGAATACCATGGTCGTTATGAGTACGCTGTCTTTATAGAAGCTCATTGAGCCGGTGGATACACAATAAAGATATGAAAACGGATCATAGTCTATTATGTCTTTGATCTTTGAAACTGATCCGGGGTCATTCAGTTCTTTTGACCTGATAAGCTGTCTTCCGGTTGAATCAAAATCAGTTTTGTAATATAATTTAATGTTGTTTGATCCCGATATGTCAGGAAGTTCTGCATCAGTGCTGTTCCCGCAGGAATAAAGAAAGACAGGCATGAATAAAAAAATTATTATGCGCATAGAGATAATTGTTGCCGGGCGAAAATGTTTGTTAAAAATTTTTTATCAAATTAATAATTAGCTTCCATTAATTCAAATTATATCTGTTAAAGCTGTGCTGATAATTGGTATGACTATTAATTGTGTCTTTTTATAAAAATTTATTATATCTATTTTCACCCTGTAATTAAATTATCGTAAAGTAAACTTTTTCTGATATGAAAATATTTATTGACACAGCAAATCTTGATGAGATCAGGGAAGCAGCTGATATGGGAATTCTTGACGGAGTGACGACCAACCCTTCGCTGGTTGCAAAAGAGGGACATAAGGATTTCAGATCAATGCTGCTGAAGATCTGTGAGATCGTGGATGGCGATGTGAGCGCGGAAGTTGTTTCAACAAAAACAGATGACATGTTAAAAGAAGGCAGAGAACTTGCGAAGATCCATAAGAATATTGTTGTCAAAGTTCCTCTGATAAAGGATGGATTGAAAGCAGTCAAAGTATTTTCAGAAGAGGGCATAAGAACAAATGTAACGCTGTGCTTCTCTGCATCACAGGCAATACTTGCTGCAAAAGCAGGAGCATACATCATCAGTCCGTTTGTCGGAAGACTCGATGATATTTCACAGAACGGAATGGAGCTTATACAGCAGATAGTTCAGATCTATGGAAATTATAATTATCAGACACAGGTACTTGTGGCTTCGGTAAGACATCCTCTGCATTTTGTAGACAGCGCATTGATAGGAGCTGATATCGCGACTATGCCGATAAAAGTTATCGAACAGCTTGTAAAGCACCCGCTGACTGATATCGGACTCGATAAATTTTTAAGCGACTGGAAAAAATTAAATAGTTGATAGTTGATAGTTGAAAGTTCAATCTTAATACTTAATACTTAATACTTAATACTTAATACTTAATACTTAATACTT
>JBDTLQ010000041.1:0-12836 GCA_039934715.1 Ignavibacteria bacterium
ATCACAGGCGGGTCCTTTTCTATTCTACAAATTTAATTCACTTTTTGTAATGATATTAAACTAATTATAAGTTTTTTAATTTAATTTGGACACTAATGTTTAAAAATCATGCTATCCAAAAACGATTTAGGAAACATTTTTAATTTTAAATTTGATTCTTTAAAGAGGAATTATTTCAGATACGAGTTAAGAAATTTCCTCTTGAAAGGGGGATAAAGGGAGTTGTGCGAAGGGCTGATAGAAATTCAACTGCGAAATAGATATAAGGTAATATCAGAAAAAAACATTTTATGAAAATAATTTGAATGTTAACTTAAGCCATTAAATGGTGGTCACCTTCATGTAAATCTCAAATAGAATGTTCAATTTGGTCTGAAGTCTTGTTCGCAGTTATGACAATATCTTTACTTGCCTGGATGTTTGTGGTATTTTAGAAATAAAGATTAAGGGTAAATTCAGGGAAATTGATATTACTCAGGAAGCAAAAAAAAAGACCGGAACAAGTCCGGTCTTTTTTAAAACATATATTTCTAAGTTTCTCTTATTTAATAAGAACCATCTTCTTTGTTTGTGTAAAGTTCTGGCTGTTGCCTTGTGCTGTAATTCTGTAGAAGTACATTCCACTTGACAGGTTTGAAGCGTTGAACTGAACTGTATAGTAACCAGCTGTCTTTACTTCGTTTACTAACTTTCCAACTTCTCTTCCGGAGATATCATACAACAAAATGCTGACTTTTCCATCGTAAGGAATATCATAGTCGATCTTTGTTGATGGATTGAAAGGATTAGGATAGTTTTGTGATACTGAATATACAGAAGGAATACCAACTTCAACTTCTCCGTTCAGTACAAAGTACTCAACATTTCCGTTGAAATCTATTTGTTTCAATCTGTAGCTGTAGTGTCCCGGTGCGCTCAATCTTTCTGAGAATGTGTAGTTCTTTGTTTCTGTAACTGTTCCGTTACCTGCTACATAACCGGCCTTTGACCAATCTGTTGTTCCGACTACTGATCTTTCGATGTCAAAACCCTGATTGTTTGTTTCTCTTGTTGTTGCCCATGTTAATGCTACTGTGTTCTTATTTGTTGATGATGTGAAGCTTGCTAACTCAACCGGTAATACTGGATTTTGTTCTGTTAGATAGTGATTTACAACTGTATCCATTAAACCTGCTGCTAATTGGTTATCCGGATCATCCGGATCCAATGGTGGAAGCATGTATGCAGGGAATGTATTATTCGGTGGTGTTAACTGGAATTTGAAATCTGCTGTTGTTAATCCAAGTGTATGGGAAGATGTTCTGATCTTGAATCTTCCGATACATGTTCCCGGGAATACATCACTGATGTTGAAATTGTTTGCTCCGTTAGGAACGATTGATGAACCCTGGAAAAGCATGTTACCGCTTCCGTCAGGATTCGGGATAACTTGTACAGTTGGTGTTTGTAAAAGTGATGGAAGTCCGCCCGGAGGAAGAGCGGTCACTCTTGATGCTGCAAGTGTTCCGCCGTTAGCAATGTTCGGGTTGAATGTAATGTCCAATTGGTTTGAACCATATTCATATGGATCAACGCCCGGTACTAAAGAATTTGTCCACAACATGTTGACATCGAACTGTACTACGCTGTCAGCTCCTGTAACTCCGTTTGGCTGCGTGACAACATTGGTGATTGTCATGTTAAATGTTGGCGGGATTGCATAACTCGAGTTGAGAGTCAAAGCCAATAAGAACAATGTTACAAAGAGTTTGAATGTGTTTTTCATTGTTTTTTGTTTTGATTAATTAATAGTGTGTTTTGTCTTCACATAATTTTGATACAAATTTAATTCCTTAAATCCATATTGTCAATTCTCTTTTTTGAAAAATCTGTAAATATATTGTTACTATATTGTTTCCAAAAGAATAAGACATAAGAAAAATTTGCGACAAGAGTGAATGAAAGTTTGAACATAAGAAGTTTGATAGAGGAGTATATATTTGTAATAACATTTTTTACTATAAAAAAAAGACCGGAACAAGTCCGGTCTTTTTTAAAACATATATTTCTAAGTTTCTCTTATTTAATAAGAACCATCTTCTTTGTTTGTGTAAAGTTCTGGCTGTTGCCTTGTGCTGTAATTCTGTAGAAGTACATTCCACTTGACAGGTTTGAAGCGTTGAACTGAACTGTATAGTAACCAGCTGTCTTTACTTCGTTTACTAACTTTCCAACTTCTCTTCCGGAGATATCATACAACAAAATGCTGACTTTTCCATCGTAAGGAATATCATAGTCGATCTTTGTTGATGGATTGAAAGGATTAGGATAGTTTTGTGATACTGAATATACAGAAGGAATACCAACTTCAACTTCTCCGTTCAGTACAAAGTACTCAACATTTCCGTTGAAATCTATTTGTTTCAATCTGTAGCTGTAGTGTCCCGGTGCGCTCAATCTTTCTGAGAATGTGTAGTTCTTTGTTTCTGTAACTGTTCCGTTACCTGCTACATAACCGGCCTTTGACCAATCTGTTGTTCCGACTACTGATCTTTCGATGTCAAAACCCTGATTGTTTGTTTCTCTTGTTGTTGCCCATGTTAATGCTACTGTGTTCTTATTTGTTGATGATGTGAAGCTTGCTAACTCAACCGGTAATACTGGATTTTGTTCTGTTAGATAGTGATTTACAACTGTATCCATTAAACCTGCTGCTAATTGGTTATCCGGATCATCCGGATCCAATGGTGGAAGCATGTATGCAGGGAATGTATTATTCGGTGGTGTTAACTGGAATTTGAAATCTGCTGTTGTTAATCCAAGTGTATGGGAAGATGTTCTGATCTTGAATCTTCCGATACATGTTCCCGGGAATACATCACTGATGTTGAAATTGTTTGCTCCGTTAGGAACGATTGATGAACCCTGGAAAAGCATGTTACCGCTTCCGTCAGGATTCGGGATAACTTGTACAGTTGGTGTTTGTAAAAGTGATGGAAGTCCGCCCGGAGGAAGAGCGGTCACTCTTGATGCTGCAAGTGTTCCGCCGTTAGCAATGTTCGGGTTGAATGTAATGTCCAATTGGTTTGAACCATATTCATATGGATCAACGCCCGGTACTAAAGAATTTGTCCACAACATGTTGACATCGAACTGTACTACGCTGTCAGCTCCTGTAACTCCGTTTGGCTGCGTGACAACATTGGTGATTGTCATGTTAAATGTTGGCGGGATTGCATAACTCGAGTTGAGAGTCAAAGCCAATAAGAACAATGTTACAAAGAGTTTGAATGTGTTTTTCATTGTTTTTTTGTTTTGGTTAATTAATAGTGTTTTTTTAATGTTCATATATTTTGATACAAATTTAATTCCTAAGAATCGCATTGTCAATTCTCTTTTAAAACCTTTTTAAAAAAAATTAACTTCCTCAGAGTGAAGATACAATGCCTCACTCTGAGAAATTATCTTTTATTTCTTATCGCTATTGTTTTTAAATAACCACTGCTCCTTTGTAAGCGAGTATGCATCAGGGATGTTGATCGTTTGTGTGCCTAACTTTGTCTGATCATAATTGTACACCTGTTCGTTTGACAATTCATCGCCCATAGGACTTACTGCGCCGACTGGTTGTTTCTTACAAATGAAGGAGGTATTATTATTTGCCGCAATTACAAGATCAGGAAGGTTAACAGAACCATCCCAGTTAAGATCTGTAAGTACATAGCTTCCGGTAACGAAGCTTGTAACACCATTTTTGACTAAGATAACATCAGTTAAGTTTACACATCCGTCATGTGTGCTGTCTACATCACCTGAATAGAATGATGCAGCACCATGAACTAATATTGCATTGCTTCCGAATGTTTTACTTACTGCAGTGGTAAAATCATATATCAATGTATCACCGCTTGTCATTGCAATATTACTCCATGACAAGACAGAGTTTCTGTGATTGATAACCAGGTAATAAGGGTAATCTCTTTTCAGCAATGATAATTCAATTGTTTTTGTACCATAAGAATAGGTACCGTTGTTTGCTGAATCAAGATATACATTTTGCTTTTGGAAAACTTTATAAGGAGCTACGCTTGCATCTCTCAAAGCTATTTCAACTGTATCTCTTACTCTGAAATTACTTTGAAGACCTTGCAGAGATAAAGATAACTTTAAGAAAAGAACATCCATGGAATTTAAATTATTGTTATTCGGACCGTACTCAACTGCAAGACCTTTTCCATTTGCAGGGTTAAATATTGGTCTTATAACGTAAAGCGGAGTTGACGGTGATGCAAGGAACGGATTTACTGGAGATACATATGCACCATATGGGTTAGGCGAGCCATTACCTGAAAATCCAACAACAAAGTTTCTGAAAGTTGTAACAGCCCCTTGTGTGGTATCATAGCCTATCAGATAATTATTAATAAATGAAGCACTTGTTTGTCCGTTTGTGGTATCTGCATATGTATATCTGAAATTAGAATTGGCGCTTCCACATCCTGTTACTATTTCAGCAACAACCTGATAGCTAACAAAATCAGTTGTCGGAGCATAGGACGTTGCATGATCATATGTTATTATTAATTGATTGCCTTTGATCTTATAACTTAACCGGTTGGTTGTTGCTGAACCAAGTACTCCAAGATTGGCATCGTGCCATAAAGGCAGAAGAGCATTTTTAGCTACCTTTGCTCCGTCAATACTAACAATGGAAATAGAAGTAGCTCCGTATTGCTGTGTCATTCCTATTATACCATTTGTTCCCGGGAATATCGAATCGTAACAGTTTCCATTAAACTTTATGTGCTTGTTGGTTGTATCCTGATTCAAAGCAACTAAAATATCTCTTAAACTTAAGACAAAATATCCGTCATCCTTGTTACCAATTAAAGTTGTTCCTGCTGTCTGAACTCCATTCACTATTAGACTCTTGCTGCCAGTTGTATCTTTCCAGCCATAACGCGGGAAAGTAGGCTGACTGGTTGCTAAGCTGTTAGCATAGAAATAACTGCTGTCACTTCCGAAATTAAGATCAATTAATCTAACAACAACTCTTTGAGTATCATTTAAATGGTTCATATCGCTGGCGAGACTGGTGTAAACCGTAACAGTATATGGAACTCCCTGGGTGAATACAAAATTAGCAAAGGTCTCAACTCTGCTTGCTCCTGCACTTAACGTATCTGAAACCGTACTGGTATAACCGCCCGGATTAATTGTACAGGTTATATTAAATGCAGTAAACTGATTATTTGTACCGTAGTTTTTTATAACAGCCTGCGGTGCCTGATTTCCTGCTGCGCCTCCATTCAGGGGATTTGTAATTGCTATCGTACCAACATCATTTGCCAGCATAACTCCCGGTTCAAATTTAAATACTCTGTTACTGTCCGGCAGATCTGTGGTTGAAATTGCTATTGTTGCAGCCGAACTGCTTGATCCTACTGCACCCGGCCATGTGGTCCCGGAAACCGATTTTATACTGTCTGTAGCAGTAGATCCTGATTTCAATCCAACCTGTACTGTTGCAGCTGAGGTTCTTGTTCCCGGGTCATAACTCCCGTAATGAATTTCAACTTTATTTCCGTTTTCCATTAGCCAGATCTGAACATTAGCAACTGCGGGTACAGTAGTTGAACTGAAACTGAATTGATTCTTCCATTGAACTTTCAATATCCTGTTCCCTGCACCCCCGGAATTATCTCTTAAGATGCTCATTGATGTGGCAGTACCATTCATATCTCTTGCAAATGTAGCAACAACATTTGTTTCAGTGCTTGAAAGCACGCTATATTGTGTTGTTGAAGTTGAGGCTGAATTAAACGTCAGCCAGTCATTTGTATTCATTTTAATTTGGGAAAAAGTTCTGGTTCCGAAATTAAAGTTAAACCCAATATCTATCGCAGCAGTAATGCCGTCGTCGTTGCTTGCATTTGTAGCAACAACTATACTGTCACCCGATAGCGGGGTATAATTACCAATTACATTGGAGAAAGTGTAATCTCCGATGTTTTGAGCATTCGAATTAATGTTAAGAATTAACATTAACACAAAAGCAGAAAACAACCTGGAAAGATTTTTCATTTACATTCCTTTTTTAATTTTTTAAAAAAATGAGTAGGTTAAAATAAATTGAGATCTATTTTAATATGATGTTGAAAAGTAGTTTTATACAAATATAAATTTTATTCTAACAAAATCCTAACAAATTTACATTTTTTATTATTATGGATCCGGATATAAATTTCTATCCTGTTTCAAACTGATCTCTCCGGAATAATGTTTTTTTATTCCTCCGTCAGTGAATTTTAATTTAAGCGCACCGTCAAAGTCAATGCTGATTACTGTTGCCGAGCGCATGACATCGTCGTTCATCATCCTGAAATCTATTTTTTTTCCAATTATATCCGTATTGCTGATCCACTCTTTCATAAGTATTTCTTTTTTATGAACCAGAGAAAGCTGTAAATAAAAATTTCTTATGAATTCTATGAGCAGTTTTTCCCTGATGATCTCTCTGCCGGATTCGATTTTAAGTGAAGTTGCCTTCGAACCAAGTTCATCCGGAAAATGATCCGGGTTTACGTTTATACCTATGCCGATTATAAAATTTTTTATTTCGTTTTTTAAATTAATTATTTCAAGAAGAAGGCCCGATATTTTTTTTCCATTGAGTAGAATATCGTTCGGCCATTTTAAAGAAAAGCTAAGGTCGGGGGATCCTATAAAAAAAAATTTGAGTGTGTGAAATAAAATATATGAAGAATAAAAATTTATGAGATGGATCTCATCGACGGGAAGATTCAGATTTTTTGTGATAGTGAATGTAAGATCTTTACCGGGAGAAGAATGCCAGTGACGGTTAAACCGGCCTGTCCCGTTTGTCTGGCTTGATGCAATTATAAGTGTATCAGGTCCGGTCTTATTTTTCTTTGCAAATTCATTAGTTGATCCTGACTCTTCGAAATATATTATTTGCTTTAAAAGATCATCCCTGACGAGCTCTGAATTTAATAACTCAGCATCCATAGCTGCTTATTTATCATTAGCTTCTGAAGGCTTGTTATCTGTCTTCGCTTTTGAAGGCTTTGCCTTTTCGTTACTTCCTTCCTTGTCTGCTTCATGTTCAACCGGGGTTTCATCCTTCAGTTCATTTTTTATCTCAGGTTCTTTTTGGATAAGTTCAGGATTGTCATAAGTTATGGCAGCGTAGCTGTCAACTCTGCCATACCCGTAGTACGGGTCCCAGCCCGGTTTGTCTTCTTTCGGATCTCCAACGAGATCACGCGCGGAGTATTTTATGATCCTTTTTAAATCATCATTGGTACGAGCAGGATTCTGAGACAAGAGAAGAGCGGCAATACCGCTGACGATTGCTGTTGACTGAGATGTACCGCTCCAGTAAACTTCATAATTTTCAACGTTCTCATAATCCAGACCGTAAATTTTATTTCCGGGTGCAACGACTGCAATGTATCTTCCCCAGCAGCTTCCGCCGCCCCATGAAAACTTTCTGCAGCGTCTGTCATCAGTATCAGTCGCTCCGACTGCGAATACACCTTCGTAGCTTGCGGGATAATAATCCCTGTTGTCACCTTTGTTCATCATCGCCGCATTTATCATTGCCCCTTTATCGATAGCATAGTCAACGGCGGTTTTCAAGACTTTGGAATAGTCGTCTCCTCCTTCACTCATGTTAATGATCCGGGCTCCGTTGTCGACTGCATATCTTATAGACTCAGCCCACCATGCATACTCGCCGCTGTTATCTGCATTAAGATTCTTGCAGTTCATCAGCCTGCATTTCATGTCAATGCCCGCAAACCCTATAGTATTGTTTGTGTTTGCTCCGATCACTGTGGCAATATTTGTTCCGTGACCAAACCCGTCATCCGGTCTTCTGTCATCATATGCGAAATCCCAGCCTCTTACATCATCAATGTAACCATTACCATCATCGTCAAGTCCGTTTCCGGGGATTTCATCTTTATTTACCCATATCCTGTTTCTCAGATCAGGATGATCATCCTTGATACCGGAATCGAGAATCGCAACGATCACATCTTCGCTCCCTGTCTCTATTTCCCATGTACTTAGAATTTTTACATCCGCTCCAACCTTTGCCTGGCTGCCGCCCGATGAAGGTTCAACAGAGCCGGAGTTCTGCAGATACCACTGCTTATAAAACATCTCATCGTCAGGAACCGTTTTTTGAAATAATTTTTTCATCTCATATTCTTTAACACCGGCAGAAGTCCCGATGTAGTTGAGCTCTGCAAACTCAACATCTGCATCATCGTTAAATTCTTTTGTAACTTTTTCCAGATCAATACCCGGATCTTCTTCGATTTCAAACAGATATATCCTGGACATTCCGTATTTATTGTAAAGCTCCGTGCTTCCGTTGCTTATTCTGAAAAGATTTTTTATTCCTTTTATATTATACTTTGAAATTTTTTCATCTAAAGAAACAAGTCCCGTTGCAAGTGAAATTTTTCCTGTTGCTTCCGAGATCTTCAGGTCATGGTTTGTTTTTACAAAGAATCTTGTTTTTGAATATAAGGATGATCTGACATTGTCATTTGTTCTTGTCGCGGATGGAAAGGATAGAATGACCGACATGAGTGTTAAAGTAGTAATTAGAATCTTCATATTGAAATTGTTAATGGAAATGATTATTAGAAATTGTAAGCGATACCCAGACTTAGTTTTAAGCCGTCAACAAAAATTTTTGAATTTAAGTTTTTCTCAAGAGGAAATGTATTGCCGTTAATTGTTATGCTTGAAACCGGGTACTCACTTTTCACCTTATATTCACCCTGTCTGAATCTTACTTCAAATACGCCGGCAACCTGTTTTGAGATTACATATTCAAGACCGCTAAGTATTACAAAGCTGAAACTTGATTCTTTGGAGATCGTCTTGCTCTCTATGTTAGATAACGTCCTCTTCCTGTCCCCAAAATATACTCCTACCCCTCCGCCCAGATAGATATTGAGATCCTCGGTAAAATTGGGAATGTTAAAGTATCCCGTAAATTCAACCGGGACCATCCATAGTTCTTCGGTAACTCTTGCACGTACCCTTGTTACGTCGTTTTCAAATGTTTGTGTCAGTTCGTCATCATAGATCTTCAGATACTCTGTTGATATCCCGAATGAAAGATCCTGTCTGAAAAATTTTTTTCTTATTGATATTCCGTAACCGTAACCTCCGTACAATTCCTCTGTCTGACTTTTCTCAAAAATATCCGTTGAAAATGCGTTGAGCTGTATTGAAGCTGAAGAAACATAATTCACCGATGGCATTATGCTGTATCCGCTGCCGAGATCTATGCCCGATACTTTCTGGGAATATGATTCACTGCTGCTGAATAAAATAAGTATTGCTGACATGTATAAAAAAGATTTCATAAAAAAATCCACTGCAGGATTTAATACAGTGGATCATAGTTAATGCTTTTCAATTTAAATTTTAATTCAAATTTTACTGACCAATTATTTTCGGGGTTTTAAAAATATCTGTCTCTGTTGTCAATGATGTCGGCTTCATTCTGCATTTTCTGCAGCCACTCGGAAACTATTGATTGCTTTTTCGATGTCAGAAGATTTTTTCTTATGTCCGGAGCCTTTGCAATATAATCCTGCTCATCAAAATCGGTTATAGAATTCAGCTTAACAATATAGTAGCCCTTCGCTCCCTTTATCGGCTTTGATATCTCACCCGGTTTCATTTTCATGATTGCCAGCGCCAACCCGTAATCTCCACCGATCTTTGGATCCGGCTTTGACACCTTAAAGCTGTCCGCGATCTCGTAACTGTATTGCGGCGCTATTTCCTTTAATGAACTTATGTCACCGTTCTTTATTTTTCCCAGCAGATCATTAGCTATACCTGAAAGTATCTGATATTTTTTTTCATTCACAACTTTTGGTTTTATCATATTAACTTTAATAGAATCAAAGTTCTGATAACCTTCGGGCTTTTTTTCCGTGATTTCATAAATTGCATACCCGCCTGTAACCTTTATCGGCTCTGTATAATAATTTACTTTATTGTCAAACAAAAGCTTACTTAATTTTTTGTTATTGGAAGCCAATGGAATAGGTGTATCTTTTGTAATATCCTTTGAATACTGAACCGCAATCTCCATTTGTTTAGCAAGCGAATCCAGGATCTGACCTTTCTTCATATCAGCATAAAAATCTTCCGCTTTTTTCTTTATCAGCTGTTTACTTCTGCTGCTTGGCGTAACGGTTTTATTGATCTGCGCTACCTTAAATTCCTTCTTTTGCTTATCATTCACCTTAATAACATGGAATCCGAATTTGGTTTTGATAGGGCCTAATACATCACCCGGATTTGCATTAAATGCTGCATCTTCAAACTCTTTCACCATGGCACCCTTCTTAAACCATCCCAGATCCCCGCGGTTTTGCTTGGCAGACGGATCTTCCGAAAACTCATATGCAAGCGCTTTTATGTCTTCCCCATTCTTTACTCTATTATATATGTCGGTCGCTTTCTTTTGTGCCGCCGCTGTATCTGTTCCGAAATTAATAAGAACATGATTTGCATTCACAAAAATATCCGTCCCCTCCTTTGTTTCAAGAAGTTCTACTACCTGATATCCGTCGGGTGTAATGATCACATCAGAAACATCCCCCGGCTTTGCCGTGAAAAGAAACGGAGTTACTAAAGAATTAAAACTGCTTGACGGCTGAAAATCCGGATTGAAAGGAATTGTGGAGTTATCAGCGACAAGTCTTATCAATGACGAATCCTCAACATTGGATTTTAACATTTCTCTTTTCATAACATCCATCTGCTTCAGCATTGCAGCTGAATCATCGGCATTTGCCACTTCCATAAACTGGAGATACTTTAAGCTTACGGACTCGACCTGTTTAAAATCATTTTTATTTTTTTCGTAATAATCCTTCAGCTCACTGTCAGTTACAGCAAACTGGTTTGTATCAGTCAATGTATTAAGATCAAGCAGCGCGTAATTAAAATTTGCCATTATGTTGTCATCTTTATACTTATCCAGCACATCTGCTTCTGAAACGACAGCGCCTTCAGTAAGAACAGCCTGCAGTTTTTCAGACAGCATTGTTTCCCTGAGATAACTTTCAACCTGTCCCCAGAACTGTGTGGCTTCCTTGGTCTTCATACCCAATGCCTGCTGATAAAATGCCGCATTGAATACTCCTGTGGAGTCCATAAAATTCTTTTTGATCGGCTCAGGCAGAGATTCCGGTCTGTTATATATCCAATCAAGAATTTCTTTGTCTGAAACCTTGATCCCGTATTTTTCAATGGCTTGCTGTGAGATTGCCTGGCTGACTAGACTGCTCCATACCTGTTCCCTGATCTGGTTCATCGTCGCATCATCAATATCTTTTCCTTCGTTTTGCTGTCTCATCTGCTCGACCTGCTGAGCAACGACCCTTTCAAATTCCTGGTAAGATATCTCTTTTGAATTTATTTTGGCGAACGCTTCATTCTTACCGCTCAATCCCATATAATTCATTCCCCACTCAAAAACTATGGTCGCGAGAAAGGCTATGATCAATATGATTATGATCAAAGGCATCTTGTCGCGCAATTTATTCATTATACCTGTATGCTGAATCTTTTTAGTGCTCATTAATTATAACTGCTCCTTAATATATTAAATATTTTTTATACTTTATTAAAATGTTAGGAAATTTTACGAGAATTTTAAAACTAAATTTTTTGGTTTGTAAAAGCAATGAATTTAGAAAAACAACAGAAGATTTTCTCCGCCGGTTCCTTAAGTTAAAATCCTTTCTACGTATGTGTAAGGGTCCTGTTCTTTGATGATCATATGGTCGATCGAATCGTTCAGATCTTTTATCTTGGATTCATTCCAGAAATTAACTTTGAGCTTATTGTTTACGAGCTCAATGATCTTCTTGTTCAAATGTTCTTTTCTTTTTATGTTCAGATATCCGCTCTTACCAAGATGCTCCTTATGTTTCATGATCTCATCAAGCAATATATCAATACCGGTATTCCGGCTTCCAATTGTCTTCAAAACATCGATCACCCATCCATCCCTGGCTGCAGGTTTAAGATGAATAATGTTCTTGATGATCGAAACGATCCCGTCAGCTCCTTCCCGGTCGGATTTATTCAAAACAAATATATCCGCTATCTCCATGAGCCCTGCCTTCATTGCCTGAACCGAATCACCTGATTCCGGAACAAGCACTACTATTGTTGTATCAGCCGTCTGCGCAATATCCAGTTCTGACTGACCTACTCCGACAGTCTCTATGATAATGAAATCTTTTCCCGATGCGTCAAGTATATCGCATGCCTCTACAACATTCTTACTCAATCCGCCGAGACTTCCTCGTGTTGCCATCGACCGGATGAAAACATTATCTATGAGCCCTGCCTCCTGCATTCTGATCCTGTCGCCGAGAAGCGCTCCGCCTGTGAACGGGCTAGTAGGGTCAACAGCTATTACACCGACACTGTATCCTTTACCGCTAAGAAGCTTGATCAGGCAATTTGTTATTGTTGACTTTCCCGCTCCGGGAGGACCTGTGATACCGATCCTGTGCGCTTTTCCCGTATGCTTATATAAACTTTTTAAAATGGTTTCGGATCCGGCTTCCTCATTCTCAATTATTGTCAGCGCCTTCGCGATCGTTCTCTTATCCCCTGCCAGGATACTCGCTATTAATTCTTTATCGACCTTCAACTTACTTTTTAACTTTTAACTTTTAACTTTTTAACTTTTTAACTTTTTAACTTTTAACTTTTAACTTTTTAACTTTTTAACTTTTAACTTTTAACTTTTAACTTTTAACTTTTAACTTTTA
>JBDTLQ010000042.1:0-12808 GCA_039934715.1 Ignavibacteria bacterium
ATAGAAGCCGAGCTGCAAACCGCCGACCGTTCAAAGGCAAACGGAAATTACAGCCAGATAGGCGAACTCAAAAGAAGACAGACATGGAACCATGCGGGTGCATTGCTTCATGATGTTTACTGGGAAGTTCTTGGCGGCGACGGAGATACATCAAAAGGTCCTGAAGTAGTTGCGGCGATCGAGAACGAATTCGGTTCAATGGACAGCTGGAAAGCCGACTTCAAGGCAACAGCAATTTCAGCTAAGCTTTCGGGATGGGCTGTTTTAACTTATGATCAGCTATACAGTCAGAGACTTCTTGATGTTCTAGTTGACGAGCATCATTACGGTGCTATATGGGGCGGTATTCCGCTTATTTGCTGCGATGTTTTTGAACACGCATATTATCACAAGGATGGTCCGGCAAGAGCAGGATACATTGATAATTTTTTCAAGAACCTGAACTGGACAAGGATCAATGACAGGTACAAAAAATACGTGAAGTAATTTTCTGAATTAAAATAATTAAAGGAATCAGTCCCAAGGCTGACCTTTGAATTTCACCTCAAAGAATTTGAAAAATTACCGGAAACATTTTATAAAATTTTTAACAGCGCTACTGATCTTTGCTTTTATATCCTGCAGCAAAAAGGAGGAACAAACTCCCCAGACAAATTCCGGAAAGGATTTTTCCTGGAAACAGGAGCTTAAGATTTCCGACATTCCGGAAACTCCTCTGAAAGGATTTATCAATGGTAAAGAAATAAAGTTTGACTACATAAACTTCGAGCAATGGAGAGGGAGCGGAGATAATGTTTTAAATTTCGGTGATGTAAAACCCGGAAACAATTGCGGTTTTGTCGAGAGTGATAACTCGTTTCACCTGATCAGAAAAGGAGGCGAGATCTCAAAAGGTGAATTGCTTAAATCCTCATTTGAACAGAATCTCGACGGCTACGCCGCATACTACAACTCCAGCAAAGACAGTACTACAAAGACCAAAGCCACTATACAATGGAATTGCGCGCTTGTCATAACGTCAATGGATGATAAAACTGTCAAAGGAAAGATCATAATGTGCTTTAAAGATGAAATGAAAAGCTGGCTTGCGGGCACATTCGAAGCAATAAGGTGTTACAACTAAAATATTATTTTAACAAAATTTGAATTTATGAAAAAATCAATATTACTCTTATTAATCATTTCAGTAATTTATCTGGGGTCATGCGGAAACAAAAATGAAACCTCTGGTGATAAAAAGGAAGATTCGAAACAGGAAGTAAAAAAGGAAAACGATCAGACAGCTCTTAAGAATGAAGAGTTATCTAAAAAGGAATCTACGGATACAGATCCGGCAGACGACAAATCTAAGTCGAACGAACTTGGTATGACGCCGGGAATGCCCGCGGATTTCCCGAAGGATGTTCCGACGCCGAACAACGCGAAGACCCTCGGATCTTTAAATTCATCCGAAGGCACCATTGTTACTTTTGAATCCAATGATAAGGTGATGGACATTGTAACGTTTTATAAAGATGAAATGGGCAAGAACGGCTACACAATTTCCGAAGGCGGTGAATCACTTATTAGTGATAAGGGCGGACTTATCAACTGGAAGAAGGATAAGAAAGAAGTTGGTCTTATGCTTGGATATGATAAAGACAAGAACATTACCTCGCTTGTTATAACCTATAAATAGTTTTATTAAAACATATTTTTGCTTCCGACAGAATGTAATTCTTTCGGAAGTTTTTTTTTGCTATTATTGCATATGGATAATAAAACCTCGATTCATTTGTTCCCTCTTGGTGTTGTGCTGTTCCCCCATTCAAAATTGCCGCTGTACATTTTCGAACCGAGATATAAATTAATGATCAATGAGTGTCTGAATAATGAAACTGTGTTCGGGATTAATTTTATTTCTGAAAATAAGATGCACAACATCGGCTGCACCGCGTCGGTTGATAAAGTTGTGAATACTTCAGACACCGGTGAAATGAACATCATCACAAAAGGAATGCGAAGATATGACCTTACCGGGTACGAAATGAATCCAAACGGTTATTATCAAGGTGAGATAAAATTTCTTGATGACTTTAATACGGACTTTGACAAACTAAAAATGGAGAAGGCAGTTGAAACCTATAATGAACTTGTTGAAACTGTTTACAAAGGCAAGGTAGAGAAGATAGATCTGACTGACATCAAATGGTGTGGCGGAAAAAGATCAATGTGTTTTCTGATGGCGGAGAAATGCGGACTTGATCTGAATGAAAGACAGAATCTTCTGGAGAAAGATACTGAAGACAAACGGCTGGATATTATTCTTAAATATTTTGAAGATGTCGTTCCGAAAATAATGGAGGCGGATAAAATTACAAATATAATCAAAGGCGACGGCTATATTCAGTGAGTGAGATTTGATAGAAAAAGGAAATATAAAAAACATCCTTATCATAAGGACAGACAGGTTAGGTGATGTACTGCTTACTCTGCCATTGATCACGGCTGCGAAAAAAGTTTTCACTGACCCTAAGATAAGTTTTTTTGTAAAAGAATATGTGAGCGGATTGATAGAAGGTTATATGGGTATTGATCAATTGATCATTGAAGAAAATATTAAATCGTTTGATGATAAATACAGGTTTTTCAAAAAGCATAAACCGGATCTTGTAATAACTGTTAAGCCGAGATTTGATCTTGCTTTGTTGTTTTATCTGCTTCATGTTAAGTACAGAATTGGAACAGGATACAGGTGGTATTCATTTTTATATAACTATAAAGTTCATGAACACCGTAAAGTATCGGACAAACATGAATCCGAATATAATCTTAACCTGTTAAAACATTTTTTTGAAGAAGCCGGGGAAAGTAAAGAGTTTTACTTTAAATATTCCGGAGACGAGAAAAATAATTTATATGAAAAATTACAGAGGTATGGGATCAGCAAGGAAGACAGATACATTATAATTCATCCCGGCAGCGGAAGTTCGGCAAAAGATCTTCCTCCTGAAAAGTTTACAGAATATACAAATAAGTTTTTCAGAACCTTTAAAAACTACAAAATAATTTTTACAGGCATTGAAATTGAGAGATCATTGATTAAAAGTATTATTGACCGGATAGGTAAAAATAATGCTGATAAGATCTTTGATCTATCAGGACAATTGAATCTCCGGGAGCTGATGATCCTGATCGATAATTCAGAATTATTCATTTCAAATTCAACCGGTCCTGTTCATATCGCGGGCGCAATGAATAAAAAGATCATAGGGTTTTATCCGAATTCAAAGCCAATGAATGACACACGCTGGAAACCACTAAGCGAACATTCTATAATTTTTAAACCGGCCAGTGAAGATGATATGAGCACAATAGTCATCGATGATGTTATACTTGCAACATCCCGGCTTTTAAGTTAATTTATCATGGAACCCAATTAAACAAATTGAAGTATTAGGATTAGTATTTTTATCATAACTTAAACTAAAAAATGAAAAGCATATCAACGGTAACAATATTTATTCTTTTATTTGTCATTAACGTCTGCCATTCTCAGGATTCCACAAATTTTGAATTCAGAAAGATCCCGCAAAAAGCATTTAAAAATGGTGAGAAACTCACATTCGAGATCAACTTTGGATTTGTGACTGCCGGTGAAGCCGTAATGGAGATCGATCCGGTCTTTCAGATAATGAACGGCAGGAAATGTTATGACATTAGGTTCTTTGTGAATTCAACATCAAGTTTTGACTGGGTATATAAAGTGAAGGATTTTTACAGAACATATGTTGACGTTGAAGGTTTGTTCCCATGGAGATTTGAGCAGCATATAAAGGAGGGAACATATCAGCGTGATTTCGAAGCGATATTTGATCAGCAAAATCTTAAAGCGAAAACTTATACCGGGGAAAAAGATCCGAAAAAATTCGAAGGTGAATTTGACATCCCGAGATATGTTCAGGACGCGATGAGTGCATTTTATTTCGGAAGAACAATTGATTATAGCAAGATGAATGTTAATGATGAAATGCTGCTGCAGAATTTTTACAAAGACCAGACCTTTCCTTTAAAGATAAAATATCTTGGTAAGGAAACCATTGAAGTACCTGCGGGAGAATTCAGGTGCGTTAAGGTTGAGCCATTGGTACAGGAAGGCGGTCTATTTAAAAGTGAAGGATCGATCGTGATCTGGATGACGGATGATGACAGGAAGATGCCGGTGAAAGTTAAGACAAAAGTTCTTATCGGTTCGATAGACGCTGATCTAAGTGATTATACGGGACTAGCGGGACCGCTGAATTCTAAGAAGTGACTATGATAGAATGAGTTTAATGATGGCTATGACGATTTAAGGATTAAGAATTGGGAATTAAGAATTAGCGTAAAAATAAATTCATAGTAATCACAGTAATCATTGAATCATAGTCATAGTTGAAGATCTCAGAATTATTTTATTCCATACAGGGCGAAGGTAAAAGAACCGGTTCGCCCTCTTTTTTTATCCGGACAAATTTTTGCAACCTTCGATGTAAATTCTCTTCCGGTAACCTTTGCGATACTTCGTACACCAGCTGGTTCCCCGATGACAAAAAAAATCTCGGTGATGTTGACATAAGCTATATAATTGAAGAGTATAAAAAAATTAACTGCGGGGACATTGTCATCTCAGGTGGAGAGCCGACTATGTATCCTGATGAACTTGAAATTTTATGCAAAGAATTAAAAAAGATCAACCATAATATTATTATTACAATTGAAACCAATGGAACATACTTCGGTAATTTTGTGAAACATACAGATCTTATGAGCATCAGCCCCAAGCTTACATCTTCCATCCCATACAATACCGAATATGAAAAAATGCATGAGAAGAACCGGATCAATCCCGATGTTCTGAGGCAGTATAATTCTCTGAAGCAAAAAAGCGAAATTGATATCCAGTGGAAATTTGTATTTACAGATATGAAAGACATCTATGAAATTTTACAACTGCAATCCGAAATAGGTTTTGAAACTAAAGATGTTTATTTAATGCCTGAAGGAATAACGGAAGAAGATCTTCACAAGAACAGATTAAAAACTATTGACGCGTGCAAACAATACAAGTTTAATTACACAGATAGGATCCATATTCTTGTGTGGGGGAATAAACGCGGAGTATAGAACTGTTAAACGTTGAAAGTTGAAAGTTGAAAGTTGAAAGTTGAAAATTAAAAGTTGAAAATTAAAAGCTTAAAGTGTAATTGAGATAGTTCAGGCTTGAAGTAGAAGAGAAATTTATTTTTGATTGATTGAGGATCCTGTTGTTTGAGCTTGTGAAGTAAAAATTTACGATATCGGTAGCGGCGAGGGAGATCAGAAATACCGGTGTACTGATACTGCTTGTTTGCAAGTTGTCATTTCTCTCACTTTGATTGAAGAATTTATTTTTCGCTTTTATGATCGGCACTCTCAGAGAATAAATCAATGCCGCGCTTCCTGCACCCACCAGCATTCCCGTCAGTACATCCGACGGATAATGAACTCCCCAGTACATTCTGCCGAGTGAAACTATTGTAGCGTAAGTGAAAAGTCCTGCGATCAGTAAAGGCTTATCGGGATATCTCAAAGTGAGTGATGTAGCGATGACAAATGCTCCAGATGCATGACCCGAAGGAAATGAGAAAGTTCCGGAGACCGCACTCGTGTCACTTAGGTAAACTCCGTTGAGCTTCCTGTAAGGCCTGTCTCTTTTGAAAATCTGTTTGATGCCGAATGTAACGACACCGTTAGTCATTTCAGCCAGTCCCAACAAGACCGCCGAGCTCTCGTCGTAATGATTTTTATTTATTCTCGAAGTGATGTATAATCCAGCCGGTGCACCAATGGATACAGGTGTGAGTGAAATGTTGGTAATATTGATTAATGTATGAACAAACTTACTATGGATATTATTGAAAGTGCGGAAAATTTTGACGTCAACATTTTTCTCACTGTATCTTGAAGGATCTCTTTTGGTTTTGAATCTGTATTGTGCATTGATTGTGGAGACTGTGCATAGAAAAAAAACTATGATTAATAACTGCTTCATAAATCATTAAAGACTTTTCAGCGCTTTATTTATATCTTCGATAAGATCATCCATATCTTCTATTCCGACCGACAAACGAACAAGCCCGTCAGTCAGTCCGAATTTCTCACGCAGCTCTTTCGGCACACTGCCGTGCGTCATTGATACCGGATGACAGACAAGAGATTCAACTCCTCCCAGAGATTCCGCTATCTGAAATATCTCAAGCGCATTGCAAAATGAAACAGCTTTTTCATAAGAACCGAGCTCGAGAGAAATTATTCCACCGAACCCGCTCATCTGAGATTTTGCGAGTTCATACTGCGGGTGAGTTTCCAGTCCGGGATACAGAAGCTTCTTAACTTTCTTATCTTTCGAAATAACTTCACATATCGCCATTGCGTTCTCGTTATGAGCCTTCATTCTCTGAGCAAGAGTTTTCGTCGCGCGGAGGATCAGCCAGCAGTCAAACGGAGACGGTACAGCGCCAATGCCGTTCTGCAGAAACTTTAGTCTCTCTGCGATCTTTTCATCTGATGTAACCAGGCAGCCGCCGATAACATCGCTGTGCCCGTTGATATACTTTGTCGTGCTGTGTAAAACAACATCTATCCCGAAGTCTAATGGATTCTGAAAATACGGGCTCATGAAAGTATTGTCCACACAAGTAATAATGTTTTTCGATTTGGCAAGCTCGCTTAATTTTTTCAGGTCTGTAATATTAAGCATCGGGTTGGTTGGAGTTTCTACATAGATAAATTTTGTATTTTCTTTTACAGCGTTCTTCAGTTCTTCAAAGTTTGAAGTATCAACATAAGAAAACTCAATCCCGAAATTCTTGATCACCTGTTCGTACAATCTATATGTCCCGCCGTAAACATTATTCGTGCATATGATATGATCTCCCGGCTTGAACAAACTAATGATCGCATCCACCGCTGACATTCCCGAAGCAAAACAGAATCCGTATTTCCCGTTCTCAAGCGCCGCGAGATTTTTCTCCAATGCTGTTCGTGTCGGATTGATCGTCCTTCCGTAATCATGTCCTTTTGAATCACCTAACTTTTTATTTGAATAGGTCGATGTCTGAAAGATCGGAGTTATGACTGCTCCGGTTGTTTCTTCAGGATGCTGCCCCGCATGGATCTGTTTAGTTGCAAACTTCATATTTTTTTTACCACAAAGACTCGAAGACACAAAGGAAAAAATTTATTTGTTTGTGCTTTCGAACTTTGATAATTATATTTAATGTTTAAAAAAAATTATTTTGAGACTATTCTTAGTTTTAAAAAAATTGTTTGAGATCTTTTCTTAGTGCCTTTGTGTCTTCGTGGTAAATAAGCTATCACACAAAGACTCAATGACACAAAGAAGAAAAAATATAAATTTGTTTAGTTATTTATCTTAGTGACCTTTGTGTTCTTAGTGGTAAACAACATTACAACAATTAGACGAAGTCTAGCACATCATATCTTGTCAGTATTCCCTTTATGTCAGAATGCTGAGAGATAAGGATCGCGTTCTCTTTATGCAGCATATCGAGTGCTTTCGGAAACGCAGTATCGAAATCAAGTATCGGAAGCTTCTTATCCATGATATCCTTTACTTCCCTGCCTGAAACATTCCGGTCATTGATCACCTTTTCAATTATATTAGACTCTCTTAGTGAACCTACACACTCCGGCCCGTCAATCACAGGTATGGTTGAAAGATTATATTTATCCATCATCTCAAGTGCTTCAAAGACCTTGTCAGAACTTTTAACCGAAACTATCTCGGGGACACCGGTAGAACGTTTTGT
Source organism: Ignavibacteria bacterium (assembly GCA_039934715.1). Taxonomy (GTDB): domain Bacteria; phylum Bacteroidota; class Ignavibacteria; order Tepidaquicellales; family Tepidaquicellaceae; genus JAGPCH01. Next base: position 7,833 of record JBDTLQ010000042.1, read on the forward strand.
CTGAAATACCTGACCGACAACTAAATTCTCGGGCTTCAGCAATCTCTTCTCCCTGAGCCAGTCATCCGAATGATACTTGGATAAATATCGTTCACCTGTATCACACACAATGAAAACCAGTACATCATCTTTGCCAAGTTTCTTAGCGACTTCAAGAGCCGCGTACGCGATCGTACCCGTTGATCCGCCGCAGAAGATCCCTTCATCCTTCGCGAGCTTCCTGCACATATCGACTGCGTCCTTATCATTCACATTAATGATCTCATCAATGTATTGCATCTGTACATTGTCCGGCATCACATCCTGACCGATACCTTCAATGAGATAAGGGATTGGCTCGGGCGCGATGCCTGTTTCTTTTACAACTTTAAATATTGAACCGTAAGGATCAGCCCCGATAACTTTTATAGCCGGATTTTTTTCTTTTAAATATTTTCCGGTACCTGTGATCGTACCACCGGTTCCAACTCCCGAAATAAAATGAGTGATCTTTCCTTCGGTATCATTCCAGATCTCGGGTCCGGTAGTTTTATAATGCGCGCCGGGATTTCCCGGATTTGAATATTGGTAAGGGAAATATGAATTCGGAATTTCCTCCGACAATCTTTTGGCAACACTTACATAATGATCCGGCTCACCGTACTTCGCTGTTATAGGCTGAATGACAACCTCCGCTCCTAACGCCTTAAGATAATTTCCTTTTTCCTTTGAAGCTTTATCTGTCATTACAAAAATTGTCTTATAACCTTTCAGCGCAGCCGAGAGAGCAAGACCTATCCCGGTATTTCCACTGGTTGCTTCTATGATGGTACCTCCCGGTTTCAATCTGCCGTCCTTCTCCGCGAGCTCTATCATATTCAAACCTATTCTGTCCTTCACACTTCCGCCGGGATTAAGTGACTCTATCTTCGCAAGTACAAGCGGCTTCATCCCTTTAGTAAGTTTATTCAGTTTTACCAGAGGAGTATTTCCTATCAGTTCAATGACACTATTGTAATATTTCATTTAGTATAAAATTTTTCTAATTAAATTGTATATCTCCGAAATTCTTTTTCTTGTCGCAGGATTCGCAATCGATGTAAAGCCTTACTGTTTCATTTTCAAATCCAAGTGTTTCTTTATTAAGTGTTAATTTATAAAATCCTTTTTCCTGCGGCTCATGATCTACGGCATAAGTTGTATCATTACCTTTAATGAAATATAAACTTAATGTATCGTCTTCAGATGAATAAACCCTTATGGTGAATTTATCTGAAACCGGATTGGGATATACCGGATAAAAATCAAATATTTTTTCATGGCTGGTAATTGCAACATCTTCTGACAGATTAAAATACTCCGTCTCTCCATCCGTTGAAATTTGCTTTAACCTGTACAGGTAATTTCCGTTAGGTAAATTTTTGTCAGTATACTTATACCAGATCGTTTTTTTAGAATTACCGCTGCCCTTTACAAATGCCACTTTTTTCCAATGGGCATCAGTACCGATTTCTTGAGTCCTCTCAACATCAAAACCTTCACAGTCTATTTCTCTGGCGGTATACCATGTTAGTATAACTGATTTTTTTTTAACTTCAGAAAAGAATGATTTCGTTTCAGGAATAATAGGTCCATCGAGTTCATTAGTCCGAGGAAATTCGTCTTTTAAAAAAATCTGATAATTTTTGCTATTGAAATCCCAATCACTTGTATCGCCTCCTATAATATTTCCCACGGAGTCAGTTATTAGGATTGCAGAGTCTATTTTTGCAGACTTTATCTTATTGTTCATGTTTAAGCTGTCAGTGCCGGACTGTATTTGATTTGAATAATCTTTATCTTTTCTTGAACATGAGGCTGATGCTAAAAGAAAAATACAGATACAGAGGATTTTTAATCTAAAAAAATATTTTCCCATTTTATCTTAACCTTACAATTCAATATAATAAGTTCTTCTCAGTGACCTTCGTGACCTTCGTGCCCTTATTGGTTAAAAAGAATTTAAGGCCGATTTGATCTTCTCTGAGATTATTTTTAATTCATCTCTTTCAGGTCTTGTTTTGTAATCATCAGGAAAAATGAATCCAAACCCGTCACCTTTGAATCTCGGGAACACATGCAAATGAACATGAAAAACTTCCTGTCCAGCCGCTTCACCATCCGCAAGAAAAAAATTAATACCTTCCACCTTTATTCCGGAATTTCTTATTGCTGTATTCAATCTCTTCGCGAGCAGATTCATTTTTGTAATTACATTATCATCCACATCTGCAATAAGTTCAACATGTACTTTGGGTATGATCAGTAAATGTCCTGAATTAACAGGCTGAATATCCATAAATGCCAGTATGTCGCTGTCCTCATAAAGTTTGTTACAGGGAAGTTCGCCGTTTACTATTTTACAAAATATGCAATCATTCATTTCTTCTTTGTGATCTCAGTGCCCTTAGTGGTGAAAAAAAACTATACAGGTCTCATTAATGGAAAAAATATCACATCCCTGATCGTGTGCGAGTTTGTCAGCAGCATAACGATCCTGTCAACTCCCATCCCGACTCCGGTTGTTGGCGGCATTCCTACTTCAATAGCTTTAATAAAATCTTCATCAAGCGGATGAGTTTCTGCCTCTCCTCCACGTCCTCTTTCGACCTGTTCTTCAAGAAGCTGTCTCTGCAATACCGGATCATTTAATTCAGTGTATGAATTTCCCAACTCCCACTTATTAGCATAAGGTTCGAATCTTTCCGCGTATATCACCGCTTCTGGATCGTTCCTCATTTCTTCAAGCTGCTTCATTGAATACTCACGAAGGGGTTTGCATAAAGGAGTTGTATCGATCGGAAAATCACAAACAAATGCAGGCTGTATCAGATCAGCTTCACAGACCTCTTCAAAAAGATTCGCGATGAGTAAACCTTTATTGTTCGATATCTTCCTGTCGAACTCAATGCCACTCTTTACCATATAGTCTATGATCTCCTGCTTTTTCATGTTCAAAACATTGAGACCTGTCTTCAGCTGTATTGCGTCGGTCATCTTAATCCTTTTCCACGGACGTTTAAAATCAATTTCAATATCACCGTAAGCTACCTTTGTATCTCCGTTGACATCAATGCATGCCTGCTCAACAACTTCCTCAAACAAATTCATGCTGTCGGTATAATCTCCGTATGCCTGGTACCATTCAACCTGTGTGAATTCAGGATTGTGTGTCCTGTCAATTCCTTCGTTCCTGAAATCTCTTACAAATTCATAAACACGATTAAACCCACCGACGATCAGCCTCTTTAAGAACAGTTCATTCGAAATTCTTAAATACAGATCTACATCAAGAGTGTTATGATGCGTTACAAATGGCTGAGCATTAGCTCCTCCGTAAATGGTTTGAAGTGTTGGTGTTTCAACCTCAAAAAAATTATACTTCTCAAGAGTCCGTTTGATCGACTGAATGATCTTTGTCCTCTTTACAAAAGTCTCTTTAACATTATCATTTACGATCAGATCAATATACCTCTGACGGTAACGCAGTTCTACATCGGCAAAAGCGTCGTAAATAATTTTTTCACCGGACTCGGTAACTTCTTCCTTCACAACAGGCAAAGGATGAATTGACTTTGTCAGGAGTTCATATGATATCGCATGCACAGACACTTCACCGGTCTTCGTTCTGAAAACAAAACCTTTTACTCCGATAATGTCACCTATATCAAGCAGCTTAAAAACTACATAAGCGTTTTCGCCTACATCGTCCTTCTTAATATATATCTGTATCTTGCCCGTATCATCTTTAATATGACAAAACGTCGCCTTGCCCATCTTGCGGATCGCCATTATTCTTCCCGCCACGGTAAGAAGAACTTCCTTCTGTTTTTCTTTCTCCTCATCGCTTACAGGATCTTTAAAATTGTCTATGATATTTTTGGAATTATCCGAAACATCGAATCTATGGGGATAGGGATTGATACCAAGGTTTTTAATTTCCTCTAATTCTTCTAACCTTCTTTTGATTAACTCGTTTTGCTCTGACAAATATTACTTACCTTTCTATTTGATTAAATATTTTTGTGTTACTACAAAGCAGAAAAAATTTATAATTAAGAGAGTAGTAAGATTGCTATTGATCAATCCTTTGTGCTCTGTGTATAAACTTTGTGCCTTTGTGGTTAAAAACTTAAAATCTTTTTTTGAAATTTTTCTTTCCGCCTTTTTTGAAGTCTCTTTTTACATCTTTTCTATCATCCTTTTTACCATATGACTTGTAGTCTTTTCTCGGATCTTTTCTGTCCGCAGATTTTTTAAATCCTTCATTATCTTTTCTTTTCTCAAACTTGTCCTCAGGTTTTTTAAACCCTAATCTCGCATCTCTTTCTGCGATCTGCCTGCTTTTGTGTCCCCATTTAGTTTCCTTTTTCGCGGGACGCTTATCGAATTTCTTGTAATCTTTCTTATCATCCTTGTCATGTGATCGTTTCCCGGATTTATTAAATTCTCTGCGGTCATCTTTCTTACCGGAATATTTGTCCGTTTTCTTAAAGTCTCTTTTATCATCTGTACCTGATCGCTTCTCAAATTTATTGTATGGCTTCCGTTCATCTTTCTGTTCAGCATACTTATCCGTTTTCTTAAAATCTCTTTTGTCATCCGTGTCTGAACGCTTGCCAAATTTTTTAAATGGTTTCCGTTCATCTTTCTGTTCGGCATACTTATCCGTTTTCTTAAAGTCTCCTCTATCATCCGTATCTGAACGCTTGCCAAATTTTTTAAATGGTTTTTTGCTATCCGTTTTTTCAGGGCTCTTATCAGATTTATCAAAACTCCTTTTTGAAAATTTCTTATCGTAACTTACTCTGACTTTTTTCTCACCATCCTGTTTTGCTGATTTTTTATAATGGGAATTGCTGAGCGTTCCCGCAGGAGTCTCCTTTACTATCTCATTGAGCCTGCTGACTTCCTCCGGTGTCAGGTTTCTCCATTCACCAGGCTTAAGCGAACCCAGC
>JBDTLQ010000043.1:0-12643 GCA_039934715.1 Ignavibacteria bacterium
ATTTTAATGATCAGAATACCCAAGACTCTTTTACTTTAGTGCAGGATGTGTCATTTATCGAGCCGAGGTAAGGATTTTTTTTATCTTCCTTATCCGAAAGCCAGGTTCCGTTTATGTTCTTCCCTGCATTGCTGCATTGAAAGAGGTAAATAGTTTTATTATAAAGCCCGTAGTATTTAATAAATTCCTGAAGACCGGTGTTTATCTCTCCGAATAAAAATCTCTGATCAGAAATGAAATCCGCTGCTTCGACCTTGCTGTATATGCTTTCATAGTTGTGCAGGAACAAGAGCCACCTGGCATCCTTATTAAGAAGTTCAATGTCTTTCAATTTCGATCTCATCTGATCAAGAAGAGTAAGCGTATTTCTCTTTGCTCCCTCCGCGTCGTTATATGCCAGCGCGTCTTTAACCGTAAGATACTGTTTGAATAATTCATTGAAAATATTTCTTACATTCACAGGAGCAAGTTTCGAATTATCAAACTTGATTTCGGGCACTTCCCGGTTCCCCTTTTTATTTTCTATCGTATCGTTAGATGATTTGAACAATATTATATCAACCGGTAACGCAAACGCGAAATCAGAACTGATGAATGGAATACAAAATAAAACGAAAAGGAATACTATTGACTTCATGATTTTCTTTTTAAAAGAATAGTTGCAGTAACACTAAGGCTTTTACCTCCTAAAAGCAGCTTCTAATTAATTTTTATAGATCTAAATATTATAAAAAATCCTTTTCCAAAAAATCTTTATCTATATACTTCTTTCCTATGTCGGATCATTAGAATTTCGATCGAATTATTTTTATCATTTACAGAGTAAATTACCCTGTAATCACCAATTCTTCTTCGCCAAAGACTTTGTCGGCCTTTTATTTTCTCACACCCGGAAGGACGTGGGTTTGTAACGAGAATATCTATTTAATTAAATACCTTATCTACTAAGACACTGCTTAAACCTTCAAGTTCTTTTCTGGCAGAACGAACAAAAGATATTTCATATTTTTTCATTTAGAAAATCGTTTCTTCAATTTCTGTTTTACAGATTCATAACTCTCTTTAGGTTCTTTTACTCTATCATCTGCGATAATACTGTCATAAATGTCTTCCCAAATTTTTGAATACATTTTAAGATCAATTACTACTGCATTCTTCTTTCCTTTTTCATCTGTTATATAGCTTACTCCGTCCATGATTATTAATTATTCATATTTTTTTAATGGGTTTATGTTAATTACAAAAACTAATAAATGACAGTCAGAAAAAGTATAACAATAATTTAACTATTCTTAAACTGTTCACTCTTCCATTCTTTAAAAAGATGCTTTACTTTATTTCTCTGATACTTTCCGGTTGACGTAACAGGAATAGTATCGGAAAACACAAGCACCTTGGGTGATTTGAAAAAAGGAAGATGCTTTTTACAATATTCATGTATCATTTTTTTATAAACATCCTTTTGCTCATCCGAAGCATTTTTATTTTTCAGCATTACTACCGCGCCAACTTCTTCGCCGTACCAGTCATTATCAAAACCTACAGCTATGGCAGAGTCGATGCAATCTATTCCGGACAAAACCTCATCAATCTCAAGCGGAGAAATATTGACCGCGCCGCGAATGATGAGTTCCTTAAGCCTTCCGGTTATGAAAAAATATTTCTTCCCGTTATGATCATATTTGAAAAAACCTTCATCACCACTTCTGAACCAACCGAACTCAAATGTCTTCCTGTTGACCTCATCATTATCAAAATAATATTTCATAACGTTATGTCCGCGGATAACTATTTCACCTTTTTCATCTTCTGCAAGTGATTCACCTTTATCATTATGTATCTCCATGTCATTGCATTCTACAGGGACACCGATCGACGGGAATCCGAAATCATTCTGCCATTTGAAATGCTCTTCAGACTTCAGATCGACCGGAACGAAACAGGAATAACAAGTGGTCTCCGATAATCCATATCCATGAGCTATTCTCAGGCCAAAGCGCTCTTCAAAGTTTTTCGCGATCTCGCATGTCAAGGGTCCGGCTCCACAGATCAGATGCGAAAAATTTTTGAGATCATAATTTTTTATATCTTCCCCCGAATGAATCAGAAACTGCAAAAGTGTCGGGACAACACTCACAACTTTCACCTTATCATCCTGAAGTCGCTTCAAAAAATTTTCCGTCTGAAATTTTTGATTTAAAATGAGCTTGCCTCCGTAAAACATTGTCGTCATTATTGTAACTACAGTGCCGTTGACATGATGAATGGGAAGCACGCACATCATAACGTCATCATTGTGAAGGTCGTGCCAGTCTGAGATCGCCAGCGCGTCGGACATCAGATTGTACTGTGTGAGTACAACTCCTTTTGGATTTCCGGTCGTACCGGATGTATATACGATCAGACAATCATCCTCCTTATCAACGCTGTTGGTATCAATCTTTAATTCCGAAGGAAGATCATCGAATGAGAACTCATCAAAGTTCACAACCTGAATATTTCCGATCGAATCTATAGCTTTTAATTTCTCTGTATAATTTTTTCTTGTAAAAATTATCTTCGTGCCCGAATTATCGAGTATGTATTTCACTCTGTTGATCTCTTCACTTACATTGACAGGCACAACAACTGCTCCGATCGCCCAGCAGGCAAAATACAGTATGATCGTGTCGCTGTGATTGTGAGAAAATGTTGTGACCCTGTCTCCTTTTGTAATATTATTTTTCAGAAGATAATTTGAGAGCTGAAAAACTTTATTTATTAACTCTTCAAAACTATAAGACACAGTCTTCCCGTTGACGTCATAATATTTCAGATAATCCCTGCCGGCCTTTTCCTTCCTGTGCTTATCAAGGATCTCATAAATATTTTTGTATGAGACAAGATAATCCGAAGCGGACTTCTCTCCGAAGCAATGAGCTTTGAGAATATTTAGTTTTGTAGTTTCGTCCATTTTTTCTACCTCTAAGGCTCGAAGGCTCTAAGTTCTTCAGCCTGGAGCATTAGTTGGTTATTTTGTTTATTCTTTTTTAATTTAATTCTTTTATAATAAGCGCTCAAATAAAAAAAATTATTTTTCAATCAACTAATGAAAAAAAATACAGCAATTATATTTTTCTTCGAGTCTTTGAGTCTTAGAGGTTATTATAGGTTTATTATTATTTTTAAGTCTTAAATTAATTATTTTACAAGCATTGCAAAAATACATATAAACGCCTGATGAAAAAAACTCTTTTATTATTATACCTTCTGTTAACATTTCTGTCATGTTCAAAAAAAGAAGATTCGAAAAGTAAAGTATTCAATTTAAATTTAAATCAGGGAGTTGAAACACTTGAACCGGTGATGTCAAATTCCGTTCAGGCGATATGGGGGCTGTCGGTGATGATGGAAGGACTTGTGCAGTTCGATAAGGAGAACAAACTCCAGCCATGCATCGCGAAAAGCTGGAGGATAAGCGACGATGCTCTTTCATATACATTTACATTAAGAAATGATGTCTACTTTCAAAACGATAAATGTTTTCCCGATTCAAAAGGTAGAAAGGTCACGGCATCAGATTTTAAATACTGTCTTGAGCGTGTGAATAATCCGAAGACAAAGTCGCGCGGAATGTGGGTCTATCGTGACAGGATAAAAGGAGCGCAGGAGTATATAGATTATCTATCCGGCAAATCAACAAAAGAAGTAAAAGATATCACTGGCATAAAAGTTATTAATGATTCGACACTGACACTTGAACTTACAAAACCATTTGCTCCTTTTCTCAGCATACTAACAATGTCATACGGATATGTTTATCCTAAAGAGGCGGTTGAATTTTACGCCGACAAGTTCGGACAAAATCCTGTCGGCACCGGTCCGTTCAAATTTTCAAAATGGGATTTTGATAAAGAATTAATTTTTGAAAAAAATACCGGCTACAGAGAGAAGGACAGCCTTGGAAATTCACTCCCCTATCTTGATGGAATCAAAATTACTTTTACACAATCTTCCGAGACTGAATTTCTTGACTTCCAAAACGGGAAGTATGACTATCATGATCCGTCATCTGAAACTTATGATCAGATCACTGACGTGAACGGCAACCTGACCGATCCGCAAAATAAATCTTATACTCTTAAGAAACAGCCATGGCTTCAGACTGTTTATCTGGGTATGACTCAATCACCCGAACTTCCGGGCGGAAAAGAAGGCCCGTTCGTTAACAATAAAAAATTACGGCAGGCACTCAACTATGCAGTGGACAAAGATAAGATCATGAAGTATGTTTTAAAGAACCGCGGCAAGGCTGCCGTTAATGGACCGATCCCCGAAGGCATGCCCGGATTCAATCCTGAGATCAAAGGTTATACTTTTGACCGCCAAAAAGCTAAAGACCTTTTGAAAGATGCGGGATATCCGGATGGCAAAGGTTTGAATCTGACTTTAGTAACAGGCAATGAAGAAATACAAAAGACAATCGCGATCACGATTCAGGAGCAGTTCAAAGAGCTCGGAATAAATCTGCAGCTTGAACAGATGCTTCAGGCAACACTGGTCTCAAAACAGGAGGATGGTGTGTTTCCCTTCTGGCGTGCAAGCTGGGGCGCTGATTATTATGATCCGGAAAATTTCATGGCGCTTTTTTACAGTAAGAATATTACACCGAAAGGACCGAATCGTGTAGGCTACAGTAACCCGGAAGTTGACAGGATGTATGAAGACGCATTGAAGATCACTGACTTTAATGAGAGAATGAAGATCTACGATGAGATGCAGAAGATCGTGATCGAGGACGCGACATGGCTTACACTATATTATAATCAGAAGATATATCTGCTTCAGAAGAATGTAGAGGGATTTTATGTTGACGGTCTGAATATCATTAATATGAAGTATGCAAAGAAGAACTAGAAGAGTCCGTCCGCAAACCGTTTAAACGGTTTGCGCGAGTGCCGCGACTTAAGTCGCGGCCTCCGAATGATAATAAGTAACCTATTTTCTTATATTTAATTCTTACAATCTTTCGGCGAGAAACGGAAGTTCGGGTGACTGTCCATATTACAGGACCTGCTTTAATGAGTCAGTGCAGGCTCCGGTGTTTGGTGATCAGACCGTTCAGAAAATATTTGTCTACAACTTCAATGATTTCGAATACGAATCAATGACTTATGCGGGAGATCTTGAAATCAGTAATTATACAATTGAAGGAGCAGCAGGTTTTTATCAAACATAACTCATACGCGCTGCAGGATCAACGGGTTGGTTTTTACCGGAATAAGAAATATTTTATCGGAAGTTCCTGAAACTTTTTCTCTCGGACAAAATTTTCCAAACTCTTTTAATCCTTGACGAGGATCCAATTCAGCATTCCTTCTTTTTCAGATACAAAATGTTTATCGTAAATTCGCCCGGACAGATGATTAGGACAATTTTAGATGACCATCTCTCTCCCGGGAAATATGGAATTGAATTTGACGGGAACAGGACTAAGCATTGGAATATATTGCTATATAATAGAGTCGGGTAATTTCACCGGTTCAAAAAAAATGGTAATCTTAAAATAGAGATACCTTAGTGAATAGTATGGAGCTTCAGTTTAAATTAATAAAAGGAGACAAAGACATTGCCGAACTGAGGAAGCTCGCCATTCAGATCTGGAATGTTCATTATCCTCCTATCATAGGTCAGAAGCAGGTGAACTATATGCTCGATCAGATGTACTCATTTGAAAGTCTTAAAGAGCAGATCTTTGTCAACAAAAATATTATTACCGGAGCTTATCTTGATGGCATAATGGCGGGGTACATTTCTTACTCCAAAACAGGTCCCCAGGATTTTTTTATCCACAAGCTTTATGTGAATACTGAGATCCACCGCAAAGGCATCGGCAAGTCTTTGTTTGATCACATATTCGATGATATAGATTTCAGAACTATCCGGCTAACTGTTAACAGGCTCAATATCCTCGCTGTCAATTTTTATTTCCGACTGGGATTTAAAATTGAAAAGACAATTGACATAGATATTGGCGAAGGATTTTGGATGAATGACTTCGTTATGCTTCTTCAAAAATAAATTTTATATTCCCATTCTCAATTAACTACTTTCTTCAGATCATACCGGCATCCATCAATTTCACTTTCACAAACCCGAATATTTACTATTTGACAACACTGTGTCAAAAAATTAATTTGCTTGAGCTAGAATTTTAGATACTGAGTCAATTATGAAAATCTGAATCCGCATTTATTAACAATTAAAATAAGATGCCATGAAAACGATAGCTATGAGAACAGCAGTGATTATATTTTTTTTGTTTACAATTACAAATGCATATTCATACAATATCCGTATAAATAAGCCGAGCATCTGTGAGGACTCACCGACATTTCTTTTTACTGATAACACAAACCTTGTATGTGAATTCGGTTTGCAAGCGGTGGACCTTCTGGATACAGACCCGGGCAGATGTGTTATATCGATCGAGCAGAACGGCACTTCTGTAATTATGTATGATGATAATTTTTCAGTGAACCAGCTGCACACGATCACTCTGAATGTTCTTGATTTTCCCAACCTTTGTTTCAATGAACCTGCGCGCTTAAAGTTCGACTGTTCACCGATCGATTTACCGATCCTGCATTATTATGCTTATGCACATTTTATTGTTTTTAATAATGCAATGAGCTGTAAATACGGATCGATCACAAATGGAAGTGCTCAGCTGATCAATGAAGGCTTTGCTACATTTTTCAGAAACAGTTCATGTTCTGTATCCAGCAGTAACTATTATACCAAACAATACAAAGTAACTTTTACACTCAATGGCAATTTCACCGATCATGTGCCGGAAGTAGTTCCGGAGCTGAGCCTTGGATTCAGCGGATCACTTCCTCAAAATCAGCAACGGTGGGCTTATAAAATTTATCAAACTCCTGCTCAGGCAGAATTCATTACTTTTGTATATCATCTTATAAATATTACAGGTCAGGATTTGGGCTGGTATCCATGCCATCCTGATCAGGCGACAGTAGTTTATAAAAACATTTACGCTCCGCTTATATCCGGTATCCTGCAGGTCCCAAATCCCTGCTCACCACCAAACAATACAGTATTTCTGCATCCACTTCTTTCTCAGGGAAACGGCAATCTGGCATATGAATTCAGAGATTCAATGAGACCGCCGGGAACTCAGTTCATTATAAGTGAAAGGTTTGTAAAAATTATCTATGCTCCAGATATTAATTTAATCAATAGTAATGTTCCTCCTCATGAAGTTTTCTTCCGGGTTGCAAATCAGGTAGGTTCTTCTCCTTGGTTTAAATACAGAGTTAACCGGACTTTGTCTCCGTCGCAATGTCCGTTCATAGCAACAGGCAAGGATGAAGACAGTATCTATGAGAATCCTCTGATGTTGTACTCTAACGACGATAACAATGTGAAAGACTTTTACATTTTACAGAGTGAACGTAATTCAAATAAAGAAAATATAGAATTCACTATCCAAGAAATGGGGGAAGATGTTACTTCGCTTGATCTTTTGAAATTGAAACAGATCACTGTTGATCCTGAGGAAGAAGTTGCGGTTACTAAGAATGGTACAATTGTAAATTATAGAAATCAATCAAACAAGGCGAAATATGTTTACAATGACAAAGCGGATGTATCCGCTGAAATTTATGAAAAGGATGACAGCTTTCTGGAAATGAAAGAAGGTGATAATCTGAAAATAGAATATGAACCTGATGGAAGCAAATATATGATGCTTACAGTGAGACAAGCGCCAGTCAAACAAAACGATGCTGGTATTGTAACAAATGAAAAAGGATATATTGATACTTTTTTAGTGAGGAGCTATGAAAGTGATGTTTGCCTCGAGCTGAAAGGTCCTGAGACTGGTGAATTCACTATCACCGCGAAACAAGACTTCATAATTAACAAAGTAGCAATTGTAAAAAATCTTAATACTGCAAAGATATCGGAGCAAAAGCTGAGATCAGCGATTCATAATAAACATGGAGACGTAAGCTCCTTACTCGCGGCCGGTGATGAAAAGCCCGTTACGATAGGACCCGGTGAAAAGATAGACATAGAATTCTCACGAGATATTGACAGTACAATTAAAAACGTATATCTGATCGAAGCATTGGGCAAAATAAATTCTGATCAGGTTTTAAATGACAAAATTAATTCCGGAAATAATTTAACTTTCAATCTTTCGAACAACATTCCCAACCCTTTTAACCCTGTTACAAAAATTAATTTTGAGATCGCAGACGGAGGGAATGTGAAGCTGACGATATATGACATTACTGGAAGGGAGATAAAAACATTGATAAATGAATTCAAATCCGCCGGCAGTTATGATCTTAACTTTGACGGAAGCAATCTGGCGAGCGGAATATACTTTTATACGCTTGAAACAAAAAATTTCAAGCAAACAAAAAGGATGACCCTTCTAAAATAAAATTTATAAAGGGTAGTTCTGTGAAAATCAATAACTCAGCTAATAAAAATAATAAAACGTATGAAACAGAATCAAAAGATAAATGACGGGATGGATGTTCAGGGATTAAAAATAGATAGAGTATCTGAACATTGTCAGAAAAAGAAAAGATTGATCAGCAAGAAGGACATGATCACCATGAAGAGAAGAACAAAAAGAAATCTCACCTATGTAAGCTGGCTCGACAATGAGCATAGAATGAAAAACCTCATTATCCCCTAAATACAGATCTTAAAATAATTCACACGGTTTAAATACCTTACAATAGCCGTGTGAATTATTTACAAAATTCTTAATTCTATACTTTATATTCCCTACTGTAATTATTATATTTGCATACCCCTTAAAAACTTTTAATGAGTATTTCTTACTTTTGTAAAGAAAGATTCGGAATTGTACTGCTGCTGTTTATTCTTATCTTTAATTCCGGCTTATTAAAGTCACAGATCGTCGTTTATGAACGGCCAACCGATCCCAATCTTAAAAACACCGGACTTTTTTTTGAAAGTGAAACCAGAAAGAAAATCGACCTGAACGGTCAGTGGGAGATCTCTTTTAATGAAGGTAAAAGCTACAGCAGGTTTATTGTCCCCATCGCGTATGATTTTGACGGGACTGCAATATTTAAAAAGAAATTTAACATTCCGGACGATGTTCTCAATTCATTCAGTTTTATACTTGTAGCCGAAGGTATTGATTATGAATCTGAGATCAAGATAAATAATAATTTTATTTCAAATCACACAGGCGGCTATACTCCGGTTATCAGCGCTCTGTCCGACGGAATTATTTCAGGAAGTAATGAAATAGTTGTGCTTGTAAATTCCGCTCTTAATTTTAAAAATACCGCGCCACTGTCAGATCAGATCAATTATTCAAAAGTTTACGGCGGGATATCAAAAGACATTTATCTTATAGCTGTTCCAAAACTTTTTGTATTTACCAGCTCTCTGCGTTATACTGTAGATAATCTCCTTTCGGTAAAGGTAAAGAATACGATCGACATCAAGTCTTCAAACCTGTTCAAGAATTTCGACACATCAAAGGCCAGAGAATTATTTATACAGACGATCGCCGTAAGAAAGTCCAGTAATGAGGTTGCCGGACAAAGTGAGAAAGTTAAATTTACCATTGGTGAAAATAATACCGTAAAGTCTTTAAATGAATTTTCAATTTCCAATCCGATATTATGGACACCTGAACTGCCCGAACTCTATATAATTAAATCGATAATAACCGATAACGCAAACGGGATCATTGATGAAAATATTGATGAAACAGGTTTTACAAATCTTACATTCCGGAACAGCCAGATATTTAACAGCGGAAAGCAGATCAAGATAAACGGCATCAATTATTATGAGGACCAGCCGAAGTTCGCGTCCGCGCTCGACTATTCCGAGACTGAAAAAGACCTTAAGAATATAAAGACACTTGGATTTAATGCAGTGAGAGTTCCGGGAAGATGCTCGCATCCGTACATTGTAAACATCTGTGACAGGATCGGAATCTTTCTTTTACAGGAAATTCCGATGAATGAAATCGCTGCAAGTTATCTCGGAAAGGATAAATACACAAGACTGAATTTAAATTATCTTGCCGACATAATCGACAGAGACAAAAACTCTCCGAGCATTTTCGCCTGGGGCATCGGAAATGATTTCGATGTTTCACAAACTTCTTCCCTGGCCTATGTTAAATCTGCAGTCGCTTTGATTGATTCGGTGAACAAACGGTTTACATATTATACATCAAGGCCTTATAACAAAGATGTATGCTCTGAAGAAGTTGATTTTGTCGGTATCAATTTTTACGGGAATAGTTATGAGCAGATCAAAAATACGGTCGCTGATATTTCAAACCGGACTAAGCCGTCAGCCAACAGGAAGAATAATAACCTGTTTGTTTCAACATACGGACTAAATATCGAAAATAGTAACGCCAATGGATTCAGCGATATAAAGTCGCAGGAAGCTCAGATGAAATTCATCAATGAATGTTATTCCAAAATGACACAGACAGTTTTTGGTAATTTCATTTCAGCATACGCAGACTGGAATTCCGAAAATCCCCTGAACTATCCGATGGATAAAAACAACTATCTCAGGACAAACGGGATTTACACATTCAACCGCGAACAGAAGCGATCGGTTGATTTTGTCAAAAGGATTCTGAATAATGAAGATATTCCGAGGATACAGGAAGGAAATTTTACACCCGAATTTCCATACATTTTCATAGTCACAGGTCTTGGAGTTATTTTCATTCTGATCTATTTCATTAACCGTGATAAAAAATTCAGGTCAAGCCTGATGAGATGTCTTTACAAGCCAACATATTTTTATTCCCTGGTAAAAGACCAGATGATAATTTCAACGGGATATAACTTTTTACTTACATTCTGTATATCGATAGGTCTCGCGCTTTTCTTTGCTTCGATCATTTATTATTACAATCCCGTCAACTCATTCGACATGATACTCGCGAAGATCTTCAGCAATGATTCTTTCAAAATGACGTTCAGCAGGATAGTAAATAATAAATTTTATTTGATCGCATCTTTGACTATTATGAACTTAATTCTGACATTCCTGACAGCTTTTTTTCTTTACTTTATTTCATTTTATACAAAAGGAAAATCTTTTTTCAAAAACATATATACTGTTTGCATATGGTCAACCTTACCAATGCTGATATTTTTGTTTATCGGGACCATCATATACAAACTTGCGGAAAACAACCCGGTGTACATTAAGCTGTCGATGTGGCTGTTTGTGATATTGTACGTCCTCTATCTTAACAGGATAATTATCGGAGCCAAATCATTGTTTGACGTAAGAGCAGGAAAAGTTTATTTATATGGAGTTGTAATTATATTTTTTATTTTTGCAATAATCTATTCATATTTTTTCTTTTTTACGGGAGCAATTGAAACAATAGATCTTGTATCAAATTTAACATCTTAATTTATCAGTCATTGTATCTTTCAAAATTAGAAATATTCGGATTCAAATCATTTGCTGACAAAACAACGATCGAGTTTGACAGCGGAGTGTGTGCGATTGTTGGCCCTAACGGTTCGGGAAAATCCAATATTGTTGATGCGCTGAGATGGGTGCTTGGTGAGCAGGGTGACAAGATCCTCCGAAGTGGTAAAAGAGAAGACATTGTTTTCAACGGTACCAAGTTCAGAAAACCTCTGAGCATAGCAGAAGTAGCAGTTACAATACAGAATAACAAGAACAGGCTTCCGACAGAATATTCGGAAGTTCAGATAGCGAGAAGATTTTACAGAAGCGGTGAAACGGAATATTATCTTAACGGAACACGCGTGCGTCTTAAAGACATCCGTGAATTATTTATTGACACAGGTATAGGTCCTGACGCGTATTCAGTGATCGAGCTCAAAATGGTTGAAACGATTCTTTCGGATATCAAGCATGAAAGAAGAAAGCTGTTTGAAGAAGCTGCGGGAGTTGTTTCCTATAAACATAACCGTGACCTGACATTTAACAGGCTTGACGCAGTACATGAATCTCTTCTTAGAGTTAATGACATCATTCGTGAGAAGCAGCGGAATGTGAACGCTCTGGAACGCCAGGCGAAAAGAAATGAAGAAGCGAAATTAGTTTCTGAAGAGCTAAAGACTTTAGAGCTGAAGGTTTCGGGTTATGAGTTTAAAGTATTATTGGGTGAAATCGAAGAGATCAAAAGCAAAGAAGCCGGCAATCTCAATCTGAAGAAGACGTTATCAGAAGAGATCAATGAAAATGATATCGTTCTTGATAGGTACAGGAATGAAGTTGAAACCATCGAAAAGAAACTTTCTGATATTAATATAAAGCTCTCTTCGAAGAAAGAAGAGCTGAATATTTTAGAAAAGGAAACTCTTGTACTCGAAGAAAAGATAAAAAATCTTAATAATGATATTTCAAGACTGACGAAAGAGAACCAGCAGCTTTCCGACAACAGGATCAGAAATGAAGAGAAGCGGTCAGGTTTAAATGATAAGATTAAGGTTCTTGCAAACACGATATATGTTTCAGAGATCTCATTGAATGAAAAGAAGGCAAAAGTTGACGATTCAATAAGGATCATCAATGAAAAAAAGAATGAGATGCTCGAGCTTGGCAAAAAGTTAAAGGACATTAA
>JBDTLQ010000044.1:0-12443 GCA_039934715.1 Ignavibacteria bacterium
ATACGTCCTTCTATTTGAATAAAACTTCAACTCGTTAATATAATTTTAACCGTTGCGACGAATTTGAAAATGTAAAAAAAATCAATGTAAATCAGTTTCTTCCGCGTCATCTGCGTTAAATCAAAAATTGCCGTGTATTCAGGATTCATTTTAAGCAAATAAAATTAAATTGATTAATAGGAATTAATTTCAAAAATTGAAAACAAAAACAAACACATAAAATGAATAAAGAACAGCAGGAAAAAGAAGATCATGAAAATCTTGTAACGGTTTTCGAAACAGGGAATGAAGCTATCGTCGCCGTAGTAAAGTCACTGCTTGATGAAGCCAACATAAGATATCTTGCAGAAGGAGAAGGTGTACAGGATCTGTTCGGTGTGGGAGTATTGGGTACAGGGTTTAATCCGATCACCGGTCCGGTAAAATTCCAGGTGATGCCGGAAGACGCTGAATATGCCAGCGCGATACTTAAAGATGTGAAGGAATAAAATATCTCAGAATTATGAATCAAAAATGATCCCTAAAAATAATCTATAAATTATGAAAGCTGACCGGTATGAGCCGGTTAGCTTTTTTATTAATAATTATATCATGGTAGAAATTAAATACGGCTTGTTCATCTCGTTCGTTCTATTCATATGGATGATAATTGAATATACTCTGCTTGTTCCCAATTATCATGAGCTCGGCTCTTATATAGGGATCATCGCGATATTCATTCCCATCGCCGGAATCTATTTAGGGATAAAAGAAAGAAGGGATAAAACAAACTTCGGATATATTACTTTTAAAGACGCGTTCCGGACCGGGATAACCATTACTTTTATAATTGCTGTTCTGCTTGTTATCTTTACTTATGTTTATTACGAATACATCAATCCTAACTTTGTGAACTATCTCGCCGCTGAAACCGAAAAAAATCTGATCGAGAGAGGTGCAGGCAGAGATGAGATCAATGCAGTGGTAACTATCATAAGATACCAGTTCAGTCTTAACGTGCAGATCGTTCAGCAGCTTTTATTTATTCTTCTGGGAGGAGCTGCGATCACGATCATTGTTTCAATTATACTGAAAAAGATAAGACGAAGTAAACCATTGGAAAATTAAATGAAAAGAATTTGTGTGTTCTGCGGATCAAGCCCGGGAAAAAATGTTAAACACATGATCGCAGCTCAAAAGCTTGGCAAAGTCATATCAATGGAAAACTTCACTCTTGTTTATGGGGGAGGAAATATCGGGATAATGGGAGAACTCGCTAATACAGTTCTGCAGTATAACGGCGAAGTCATTGGCGTGATACCTGAAGATCTTGTTGCAAGAGAAGCAGCGTTAAAGGATGTGACCGAACTGAAGATAGTAAAATCAATGCACGAACGTAAAGCAACTATGGCTCAGCTTTCGGATGGCTTCATTGCGATGTCAGGCGGAATCGGAACACTCGAAGAGTTTTTTGAAATATGGACCTGGGCTCAGCTCGGTATTCATTCAAAACCGATCGGGCTTCTGAATATAAATCATTATTATGATGAACTTATAGGATTTATAATAAAAAGTCTTAGCGAGGGTTTTGTCAGAGATGAAAATCTGAGAATGATAATCATTGATACCGAACCCGAAAGCCTTATTGAAAAGATGAAAGAGTTTAAACCGGTGGAGGTGAGGAAATGGACGAATACTGTTAAAAGTTGATAGTTGATAGTTGATAGTTGATAGTTGGATAGTTAAAAGGTAAAAGTTAAAAAGTTACAAATAAACATAATTAGTACATAATACTCATTACCCATTACCCATTACTTATTACTCAATACTCAATACTTAATACTTAATACTCAATACTCAATACCAATTGGATCTAACTGAATTCAGAAAATATTGTTTCGCTAAAAAAGGAGTTGTTGAAGATTTTCCGTTTGGAGAAGGGACAATTGTATTCAAGGTTGGCGGTAAGATCTTTGCGATCACATCTTTTGCGAAACCTTTGAGTGTTAATCTTAAATGTGATCCGGAAGCTGCAGTTGAATTAAGGGAAAGGTATGAGGAAGTTGAGCCGGGATATCACATGAACAAGAAGCACTGGAACACAGTTAACTTCGAAGGAAGAATTTCACAGAAAGAATTAAAGCAAATGACAGATCACTCGTATGATCTTGTGTTAAAAGGATTAAGCAGTAAATTACGTACAGAGCTTTCATAAATATCTTTTGAGCAAACAGCACTCTCACATTCTTCAAAAAACTTTCTTTGCTGATACGAAGAAGATGCTGCTTATAAAGTAAATATAGCGCAACATAAATGTTGCGCTACCATTATTTTTCACATAACTAGTGGACAATTATGAAAAAAAATATATCTATCACTCTTTCTCCTGAAGATGCTTCAGACAATAGGAAAATACGTGATCTTGTTAAAAAAGAATTCAGGATAAAGAGCGGGGATGAATTTGAAATTGTAATGCTAAAGAGATCCATCGATGCCCGCAGCAGATATCCGGTTGTAAATCTTATACTGGATGTTTACATCAACGAGATTCCCCCTCCCGAACCTGTTATCAGAAATAATTATAAATTCACTCACTCCGGCAAAAAGGTTATTATAGTAGGAGCAGGTCCCGCAGGATATTTCGCGGCTCTTGAGCTTATTGAGAATGGTATCAAACCTGTAATTTTTGACAGGGGAAAAAATGTAAGAGACCGCAGAAAAGATCTACGCGAGATCCAGCAATTCAGCCGGGTTAATCCCGATTCAAATTACTGCTTCGGAGAAGGAGGAGCCGGTACTTATTCCGACGGCAAACTTTACACACGTTCTCATAAGCGGGGAGATATTTATAAAGCTTTAAGGATTTTTGTAGAGCATGGAGCTAAGGAAGACATTCTCATTGACTCGCATCCTCACATTGGCTCTAACAAACTTCCGGGTGTTGTGCAGAATATAAGAGAGACGATCCTTCATTATGGCGGAGAAATAAATTTTGATTCAAAGGTTACCGGACTGATACTAAAAGATAAAAGAATTCTGGGAGTTATAGTTAACGATAGGGATGAGTATTTGGCGGATGCTGTAATACTTGCAACCGGTCACTCCGCGCGTGATATTTTTTATTTGCTTGATAAGGAAAAAATATTCATTGAGCAGAAACCATTCGCGATCGGGACAAGGATTGAGCATCCCCAGGCATTGATCGATGAAATACAGTACAAGCAAAATCCCCGAAGTGAATTTCTGCCAGCTTCAAGTTATAAACTTACGGCTCAGATTGATGGAAGAGGAGTATTCTCTTTTTGCATGTGTCCTGGGGGACTGATAGTTCCTGCCGCGACTTCGCCGGGTGAATTGATCGTTAACGGAATGTCCATGTCACGAAGAGATTCGAAGTTTGCAAATTCAGGCATTGTAGTTGCAGTAGAGAAAGAAGATCTCATTGAATATGAAAAGTACGGAGCGTTTGCAGGACTTGAATTTCAAAAAAAGATAGAAACAGGTTTTTTTTCTGCGGGTGATGGCTCACAAAAAGCGCCTGCCCAGAGAATGACTGACTTTGTAAATGGAAATTTATCGTCTGAACTGGGAGAGACATCTTATATTCCGGGAATTTATTGTTCACGAGTTGACGAACTATTTCCGGAGAAAATTTCGCAAAGACTGAAACAGGCACTTGTTGAATTCGGAAAGAAGATGAAAGGGTATTATACGGAAAAAGGATATCTCATAGGACTTGAATCAAGAACAAGTTCGCCGGTCCGCATTCCGAGAGATAAACATTCTTATGAGCATGTTGAGATAGAAAATTTTTATCCGTGCGGTGAAGGAGCCGGTTATGCGGGAGGAATAATTTCCGCGGCACTTGACGGGCAGAATGTGGTAATGGCAATTGTAAAAAAACTTGAGTAACAAAAATTAATTTAATCCGGCCCACAATTGAAAAGTTAATTTCAAAAAAATGAAAATAAAAAAAGCATCAGCAGAAGATCTGGAAATAGTTGTACCGTTATTTGATCAGTACCGTCAATTTTATGAACAGCAGCCAGATCTTTTATCCGCAGTAAATTTCATAACACAAAGAATGTTCAATGATGAATCGGTGATCTTTCTTGCTTACGATGAGAAGACAAACGCCGGGATGGGCTTTGTTCAGCTGTATCCTTCATTTTCTTCGGTCAGCATGAAAAAGATCTGGATCCTGAATGATCTTTTTGTCCACCCTGATCACAGAAGAAAGGGAGTTGCTGAGGAGCTGATCTATAAAACAAAGAGTTTTGCTGCAGAAACAAAAGCAAAGGGGGTCATCCTGGAAACGCATGATGATAATACGGAAGCGCAGAATTTATATGACAAGACTGGATTTGTAAAAGATGAAGAACACTATTATTACTATGTGGAAGTGTGATAGGATTTGGGATTTTAGATTTTAGATCTTAATTAAGCTGAGATACTGTCTTTCCCTCATTTCTTGTAAAAACATCTAAAATAAAAAAAGCAAACGCAAACTACTAATTCAGTACTGTCTGGAAACACATGATGATATAAGGAAGCTCGGAGCTATATGACAAGACCGGCTTTATGGATGATGATGAACATTATCCTTACTATATGGTATGATATAGTCAGAAATATAGGAAAATATTTTTAATTGCTAAACGATCTCCAATTTAAAAATTGAAAATTCTTTTAACAGGCGCTACAGGATACATTGGCAAGAGGCTTCTTCCGGTGCTAATAGAACAGGGTCATGAAGTGATCTGCTGTGTAAGAGATAAAAACAGATTCGAATATAAAAAAGATTTCGAGGGACTTGTAACTGTTTTTGAAGTCGACTTTTTAAAAAAGGTCAATACCGGGACTGCACCACGAAATTTTGATGTCGCTTACTTTCTGATACATTCAATGTCCTCTTCCATAAAAGATTTTGAAAAGCTTGAAGAGGAAGCGGCGAAAAATTTTTCCGCATATGTCAGCGATACCGGATGCAGTCAGGTGATTTATTTGAGCGGAATTGTAAATGAAAAAAAACTTTCCAGACATTTATCTTCCAGGAAGAATGTAGAAGAGATCTTAAAGAGAGGTACAGTTCCGGTAACAATTCTGAGAGCAGGTATAATCATCGGTTCGGGAAGCGCATCATTTGAAATAATCCGCGATCTCGTTGAAAAGCTTCCTGTGATGATAACTCCGAAATGGCTAAATACAAGATCCCAGCCGATCGCAATTCGTGACGTCATAAAATTTTTAACAGGTGTAATATCAAACGGGAAATGCCTCAATAAAACATTTGATATTGGTGGTCCGGAAATTCTGACATATAAGCAGATCCTGCTTGGATATGCGAGTGTAAGGAATCTGAAAAGAATTATTATTACGTTACCTGTGATGACTCCGAGACTTTCTTCCTTCTGGCTGTACTTCGTAACATCAACCACTTATAAGCTTGCTGTAAATCTTGTGGAAAGCATGAAGATAGAAATTGTAAGCAAAGATAATAAGCTTCAGGAAATTTTACACATCGAAACAATTGATTTCAGGAAATCGGTTGAGCTGGCATTCGAAAAAATTGAACAGAATCTAGTTTTGTCAAGCTGGAAAGATTCGCTCATAACAAGCTCGGCCGCTTACTCACTCACGGATTTTATTGAGGTCCCTAACTTTGGCTGCTTTAAGGACAGCAAAGAGATCCTGATCACCAATGATCCCGGGCAGGTGATGAAGAATATCTGGTCTATCGGCGGACTAAAAGGATGGTATTATGGAAATTTCTTGTGGAAGATCCGGGGCATGATGGATAAAGCTGTGGGAGGTATTGGATTGAGAAGAGGCCGAACAAATCAAAACGCTATCGCCGCGGGTGATGCGCTTGATTTCTGGCGGGTACTGATCGCAGACAAGGAAAAAAAGAGATTACTTTTATATGCAGAGATGAAACTTCCGGGAGAAGCATGGCTGGAGTTTAAGATCGAAAATAAAAAATCCGGAAATTATTTATACCAGGCAGCTACATTCAGACCGAACGGAATATTTGGAAGAATTTACTGGTACCTTTTATTCCCTTTCCATTTTTTTATTTTTAATAAGATGATCAGAAATATTGAAAAGTTCAGGTGATGAAATTAATATTTATTTTAAATAAAAAAAAACCGATGTATGGTCTTTACATCGGTTTAATAAATATAAAGGAAAATAAGTTACGCTATATATTCATCTCTGCTTTGTATATCAATCATTCTCTTAAAACTCTTATTTCAGAAGAAGCATCTTTTTTGTCTCAGTGTAAACAAGATCGTTTGTTCCGTTAAGCGATTGTATAAAGATCTTGTAGTAATAAACTCCTGAAGAAAATCCGCTGCCGTCAAATGATATATCATAACTTCCTGCTGTCTGTGATTTGTTGACCAGTGTTGCAACTTCATTTCCTAAATTGTCATAACAAACAAGCCTTACAAATGAGTTTGGATAATCTACCTGATAACTGATACGTGTCACGGGGTTAAAAGGATTCGGATAATTCTGAAATAATTTAAAATTATTAATTACCTCAGTTTTTTTTTCACCGACGGAAACGATCTCACCGTTTTCAGTAATGGTTACGGACCTGTTGATCGCAACGTTTGTAAAGTACTGATCAATTCCACCACCTGCAGGCCACTCAACTTTCAAAGAATCAATTACTGATGCATTTCCAAACCCGAAATGAAGAATAAGATTCTGCCCGCAGTAACCGGATTGACCGTCAACCTCCTGCATTTGCCATACACTTGCTCCGTTGATGTTCGCCTTCACTCTGATCTTTGCACCAATACCTGATCTGTTTGAAGTTGTGCCGACGCATTTTATGTTCAGCCATTTATTACCGTTTGCAATTTCATTTTTAAATAATGCGTTCTTTTGATTTTCACTATATGTATTTGCCATTGCAATATCGAGATCGCCGTCGTTATCATAATCCCCCCACGCGAAACCGTAAGTGTAGCCGGAGTCTGATGTCAGACCGCTGCCGGTAACTTTTTCAAACGATGCTGTCCCTGTCTCCATGAGATTATTTTTATAAAGCTTGTTTACTAATTTCACTGTTAAGCTTGGAGGAACGTATGCCTGTGAAATGAACATATCAAGATCACCGTCGTTATCATAATCACCCCAGCCCGATACAGCGTTGTAGCCGTTTTCATTTACGATCGGGTCAGTGGTAATTCTTGTAAAAGTAAAATTGCCTTCATTCCTGTAAAGATTATTTCTCTGATTGAAAGCATTCGTTACAAAGAGATCAAGGTCACCGTCGTTATCATAGTCACCCCAGCTGCCGCTCCATGTTTCACCGTGATTAGATGTTAAAGGAGTATTTGTAATTTTGGTAAAATAACCGTTGCCGTTGTTCTTGTAGAGAAACTCATTTGAATCCAGCTCTCTGCAAATGAAAAGGTCAAGGTCTCTGTCATTGTCAATATCCACCCAGTTCACTCCGCGTGAAACTGCGAGTTCACTGACGACTATACCCGTATCGATCTTTACAAAATTTCCCGAGCCTAAATTTTTATACAAATAATTTCGGTGGTTTACACCGTCACTGTTTGTAATGATAAGATCAAGAAGTCCGTCATTATCATAGTCGCCCCAGCTGCAATCTTCGGAATAACTCGGAGTGCTGCAGATCACGCTTGAAGATTGAAAGGTAAAATTTCCGTTCCCGTTATTTGAGTAGAGAAGATTTATATTATTCCACCAGTTAACAACACAAAGATCCGGTAAGCCGTCATTATCATAATCGCCCCAGCTGCTGCCGTCGGAAGGTTTAAATTCTGAAACAAGAGGCTGATCAAAAATTCTCACGAATGTTCCGTTATCATTCCTGTAAAGAAAGTTGTCATCACCAAAACGGTAGCCGGTCGAAATAAAAAGATCAAGATCATTATCATTGTCATAATCTATCCAGTTAACGCTTCTGGATGCTCCGCTGTCAATGCTTACAACGCTGGCGGTTACTTTAACGAAGTCCTGTGATCTTGTATCAGACGCAATTATAAAAAGGGCTGTAATAATTGGAAAGATTGTAAAGATGAATAATCTCATAATTTGTATTTATATTTTAAGAATGATTTTTTTTAAATTATACAAAGTATTACGACTGAGAAATACCATAGATACGAATTGTCCGGGAAAATTTGTGCTCATTATTAGATTCCTTACCCTGTTATATTTTATTTCAAAATTTTGTAATATGTATCTATTGATTCATAAAGCGGATTAATCTACCGCTTATACTGATTTTCATACATTTAATTCCAATGAAGCCAACCACCGAATTATTCGATCTTATCAAGTCTCTCAGCAGGAGCGAGAAGAGATACTTCACACTCGGTGCGTCTGTTCAGAAAGGAAATAAGAATTATCTGAAATTATTCAACGCGATCGATTCACAAAAGTCCTATGACGAAGAAGTTATAAAAAAGAAATACAGTAAAGAGAGATTTGTCAGCAATCTTACCTTTACAAAGAATTATCTTTACAGGCTGATTTTCAGAAGTTTGAATTCATACTACAACGAAAGGTCGATCGATACAAAGATGAACAATCTTCTTAACAAGTGCAGATTGCTTTATGGTAAAGCTTTGTTCAGTCAGTATTTTAAATCGGTGCAGACAGGAAAAGAGATGGCTGCAAAGTATGAAATGTTCAGCTATATGCTTGAGTTTCTTGAATTGGAA
This sequence comes from Ignavibacteria bacterium, assembly GCA_039934715.1. GTDB lineage: Bacteria > Bacteroidota > Ignavibacteria > Tepidaquicellales > Tepidaquicellaceae > JAGPCH01. The sequence goes on from JBDTLQ010000044.1 coordinate 8,694, forward strand.
AGACAGCTGACACGAAAGGAAGAAGTCGGTAAGAAAAGCATGGATGATATTTATGATGAGGAAATTAAAATAATCGAAGAGATTAGGATCATTAATAGTTATAAGCGCGCTATATCCAAACTGTTCAGGATCAACTGGCTGAACGGAACTGTAAGAAGCAGTAAGGAGGATGAACATATTGATCAGGTACTTTCCGAAGAATTGTTTGGAAGGAAAAAACTTCCCTCAACCCTGATCGCCAGGGAAAGATATTACTTCGCGCTGTATCTCGGACATGAACTTAAAGGCAATGCAGGTACTTCATATGAGTATAATAAAAAAAGATCTTCACTGATATCCGTAAATAAGAATGTCTTTCAGAAATTCATTTTTGACAATTATGAAGAATCTTCATTAACCCTGATCTCATCCGCTGCTTTTGCTGGAAAATTTAATGAAGCAAAAAAATTATTTGAAAAGTATGATAAACTTTTTAGTAAAAAGGGGAGTGTTGATCTTGATATCATGATCACTTACTACAGTTATAATCTTCTGAGGATGATACATCAAAGCAGTAACTTATTTGATGAAGGTATGCTGACCCGGTTTGAAAAGTTTTTATTGAATTATAAAGGCAAACTCAACATAGACACATATAATTACGCCTTTTATAATATTGCAAGATATTTTTTTATAAAGGAAAATTATGAGGAAGCATTAAGGGTAATTAATATTCTTTTTGAAAGCAGACTTCTTAAGCACACTCCACGCATAGAGCCGTACACAAGGCTTTTGAATATTCTGATACATTTTGAGATCGGCAATAAAAAACTTTTATCTCACCTTATCTCAGCCACGGCAAAGTATCTTAAGAACAAAAATAAATTGTTCAAAACCGAAAAAGCCGTTCTTCATTATCTGAAAAAAATAATTGCAAAAAATGATAGTGAGAATGAATTGAAAAATTTTACAGCTCTCAGAAAAGAACTGCAAGTTATAATGAAGGATAAATATGAGAGGAATATTATAATTTATTTCAATTATCCTGAATGGCTTGCAAAAAAAACTAAACTTAAGTTGAATCATAATGAAAGAACGCTGGTCATTGAAAAATAAAAGAGCCCTTATAACAGGGGCGACAAAAGGTATTGGTAAAGCCGTGACAGACGAATTTCTGGATCTCGGAGCGGAGGTATTTATTATTGCAAGAAACGAAGAAGAAGTAAATGAGCAGGTCAGAATGTATCAGAACAAAAACAGTAATGCGACCGGAATTAAGTGTGATGTCACAAAAGAGATAGACAGGCAAATGCTTTTTGAAAAAATAAATTCAGAGTGGGGCGCCCTTGACATACTTGTAAACAACGCAGGAACAAATACACGCATACCAACTCTCGAAAATTCCCCTGAAGATCTTGATAAGCTGATAGGACTGAATATGATCTCTGTGTTTGAAATGTGTAAACTGTTTCATCCTTTGCTCAAAAAATCGGGAGATGCATCCATAGTAAACATTACATCCGTTGCCGGCATAACATCAGTGGGTACAGGCTCTCCGTATGCCATGTCAAAAGCAGCGATAAATCATTTTACAAAATATTTATCCGTCGAATGGGCGAAGGATAATATCCGGGTTAACTCAGTAGCGCCTTGGTATATCAAAACTCCTTTGACCGAACCGGTATTGAAAAATGAAGAGAAACTAAAACTGATCTTATCAAGGACACCGATGAACAGGACCGGTGAAGCATATGAAGTTGCCGGGGCGGCGGCATTTTTGTGCATGCCAGCTTCTTCATACATAACAGGAGAATGCATTGCAGTTGATGGAGGATTTTTAAAATATGGATTTTCATCTCAGCCGGAAAATTAACAGCTAAAGAATAATTTTTATAAACAACCCTATCCGTGGTTTATTTGTTAAAGAAGATCAAAGAAATGCCTGCTAGAAAATTTCAGAAGCAGAAGGAAGGATATTTAATTCTTTAATGTCAGATTCAAGATGCGGAAGTTGTCACTGCGGTTTTTGGTTTAGGTGACCATGTAAGCATTATCAAACTAATGAACACAACAATAAACCCCAGCATCTGATGCCAGAAAAATTGTTCATTGAGTAAGATGTATGACAGCACTAAAGAACTGATGGTCATAAATCCCATAAATCCTGCCGCGACAATTCCTGTGACTTTCTCGATTCCGAAATTCCACAGTGACAGACCGAGAGCTATCGATCCCACTCCCCACCATATCACTGCAAGCCATTGGCCTGTTGTAATCGCAGATGCATTAAATTCAGAAAGTTGTGATAAAGAAAAAGGTATGAATAATATAGCGGCAACGATTACGGAAAGGCTGACAATAAGCATCGGGCGGATGTGTGACATTTCTTTTTTACCAATAATGGTGTAAGCTGCACCAAAGCAAACAGCGGCAAAGACAAGCAGGCTTCCTATCGCGATCATTTCAGTGCTTGTCTGCGTGCCCATATGCATTGAGCTGCCTCCGATATTAACTATCAGAATACCCGCTACGGCAAGAATAATGGCTATCCATTTTTTGAGATTCATGTGCTCTTTTAAAAATATCAGCGAGCCGATCGCTGTGACTGCAGGAGATGTCCCCATGATAATACTGCCGATCACACCTGTGACATATTTCATTCCGTACATCATGAATATAGTGAAGAGGAACATCGCTGAAAATCCCATCATGCCGATCTTGATGTAATCACCTTTGGAGAATTGCTTAAAATTCTTTCTGTATATGAAAACAAAAGGAATGAGCACCAGCGCTGCAAAGAACATTCTCAGACCCGAACCGATATAAACCGGGAATGCTTCAGTTACAATTTTACTTACAGGAGTACCGCTGCCGTAAATTGACATTCCGAGAGCGAGCTGAATATAGGTGAGGTATTTTTTCAAGAATGAGTATGATAAATATTCAATTACAACAAACTTAATAATTCATCAACTGTTAATCCGGATTCTTTAATTATTGATCGTAGAGTTCCCTTTGCAAGTTCTCTATGATTTGGGATTGTCAATCTTCTGAAGGGAGAAGAAATCTGCCGAAGAATTATATGGCTTCCTTTTTGATGATCAGTTTCATATCCTAACTTCCCCAAAGCTTTAACAAGATCTTTACCTGAAACCACAGGCAACTTACTCATAATTATACTTCAATTATTTCCTCACTAATTGGAGGGGGAATAGGTTCATTGTGCTTCCTTAAGCTTTCAATATAGCCTTCAATTGCTTCTTTAATATTTGACAACACATCTGCTCTGGTGTTACCTTGAGAAATGCAGCCGGGCAACGAAGGAACTTCTGCAACAAATATCCCGTCTTCATCCTGCTCTATTAGAATTCGGTACTTCATTTTTTTATTTAATATAATGATGTTTTGTAACTAATAAAATGAAGAGAGCAAGTTCCGGCTCATGATGTTAATGAGACATTTTATTTACCCTCACATTGATAGAAAGTTAACTTATGTAAAAAAAAGCCTGCTATACTTTGCGGGTTTTTTTTTAAAATTGAAAATTCTTTATGAACTAAATCTTTTTACTTTATCATTATTCACAAGTTCCTGAACTTTTCCGATCAGACCTTCCACTACTTCCTGCTCACTATCGAAAGTGATCGTATCATATTCATCCGACATTTGCAGTCCATGAACTTTATTCAAAACCGGAAGCTCGACAGTCTTATCCTTTATTTTCGCTTCAAAATCTTTTCTGAATTTCTGTATCATAAATTTCACAGGCCA
>JBDTLQ010000045.1:0-12369 GCA_039934715.1 Ignavibacteria bacterium
AATCATTTATTTATGCGTTTGATTCATTTACTCATTTTATTAAAAGGAATAAGCTTGCAAATGAATCCAGAACACTTTCATTCAACAAGTTTGGCAACTATGTAAAAAATCTTTTTAAATTGAGAAATAACTTTGACAAGTTTGAATCACAGAATCTCAGATCAGATATTCTCAAAAGTATTATTCTAAATAAATCCTGGTTGTTTGAAAAATTAGACGAACTGGAATCTGCAAATAAATAAACGTCTTTGATCAATTTATCAATTCGCTGATTGAAGCTAAATGAGAATGAAAAGTTTAAACTATAAGAGTCTGCATTTACTTAGAAGCAAAACTATTCAAACACTAAAAAACATAAATTTATATTAAGGCAGCTTGAGTCTCTTTATAATTTCAATTAGACTGACCTAACACCTAACTTTATAACTTTACAAACTTCAAGAACTCTTCAAGTCCGGATCCAATTTGTCTATCAGCCATTTTTGAACTGATCTGGTTGTTTTTCATGATGCGGTCTTTTAATTGTTAATAACCATTCGGAATAAGTTATATTTCTATTTAAAATTTGTAATTTGTAATTTTATTAAAAAAATGGTTCAAGAAAATTTTTCAATTGCATTTAAAATTAAAAATATTTTTCGGATTTTAGCAATTCATATTATGCCTTAATGCCACAATACCTAGTAGATCTTTTAATAATAATAGCGAAGATAGGGATAGTTCATATGGTCCTTCTTACTGCGGTTGCTTATACTGTTTATGCCGAAAGAAGAGTATCCGCGTTCATTCAGAACAGGATTGGTCCAAACCGCGTGGGTCCGGCTGGCTTGCTTCAGCCGCTTGTTGATATCATAAAATTATTGCTGAAGGAAGATATAGTCCCGACCAACGCTAACAGGTTCATGCATTCGCTCGCTCCGGCTATTTCTGTAATAGTAGCCTTATCAACCTTTGCGGTGATTCCGTTCGGAAATACGATAACAATCGGTGATACGGTCATTAAGCTTCAGATCGCCGATGTAAATATAGGAATACTATATTTCCTCGCGATGACATCTCTCGGGGTTTACGGTGTAACGATCAGCGGCTGGTCATCCAATAACAAATACTCACTTCTCGGAGGATTGCGCTCAGCGGCGCAAATGATAAGCTATGAACTTTCAATGGGTCTTGCGGTAATAGCGATAATTCTTATGAACGGTACTCTCCAGCTTGACAAGATCGTAGCCTCACAGGCCGGATGGAAGTGGAATATAATACTACAGCCGGTCGGATTTATCATTTTTCTCGTATCGGCATTCGCGGAAACAAACCGTACACCGTTCGATCTCCCTGAAGCAGAACAGGAACTTGTCGGCGGATATCACACTGAATATTCAAGTATGAAGTTTGCACTGTTCTTTCTTGCTGAGTACATGAATGTGATCGTATCATCGGCAATGATAACTACTTTATATCTTGGCGGATATCATTTTCCGTATCTTGAGAGTTTCGGTTTGCCGCCATTCTGGGTCAGCATAATCCAGGTCCTTGTATTTTGTCTGAAGGTTTTATTTATGGTATTATTCTTTATCTGGGTGCGGTGGACCGTTCCAAGATTCCGTTATGACCAGCTGATGAATCTCGGATGGAAGGTCATGCTGCCGATCGGTATACTAAACTTAATAGTGACCGCACTGGTTATTTTACTTATGAAATCATGATCTAACTTTTAATTAACACCCAAAAAATTTTTTAATCTTAATTTTACAAAGTTGAAAAAAATAATTTTTGCACTATTGCTATTATTAATTCTCCCCGTACGATCTTCTTTTTCACAGTCATATAATGATTTTACATTATCCGATCTTGAAAATAACGATGTGACTCTCAGCAAGCTTCTTGAAAAGGGTCCGGTCATGATCTCCTTCTGGGCTACATGGTGCGCTCCGTGCAAGGAGGAAATGAAAAAGCTGCAGCCAATATATGAAAAATATAAAGACCAGGGGTTCACTTATCTTGCTGTGAATCAGGACAATCAGAAATCCATCGCGAAGGTCAAATCATTTATCAATGCGAATAACTACACTTTCCCCGTTGTGCTTGATCTGGACAAACATATCTTTGAGGCATACAGCGGAATAGGAATGCCGTATTCACTTATCATTGATCCGAATAAAAATATCATCGCCAAACATCTGGGCTATGTAACCGGTGATGAAGTGAAAATTGAAAAGGAAATAAAAGACGCATTGAATACCGAAGCGCCAAAGGAAGATAGTAAGTAACGGGTCTTGTCTGTGTTGTACTGTTATTTAAAAAATTTTATATTCTAAATTATAGAAATAAACATTTGACAAAAAAATTACCGGTATTAATTTTCCTGATCTTCTGCAGTTCAGTAAGTTACGGGCAGATCAATTTAAATGCAGACGCTGCCGTAAGCAATCTGCTCAGATACGGAAACGGGTATGAATACACCGGAAGGATCAAGAATCCAAAAGAGTATTTTGAAAACCTTACCGATGCAAGATTAAATGTTAACGGAGTGACATTCGGATTGAGATATGAGATCAGTGATCCGAGAGAATACGGGCTTAATTTCAGAGGCATCAGTAAAAGATATATTGAATACAAACATGACATCGGGATCTCTTTGCGTGCGGGAGATTTCTGGGAGATTATTTCGCGGGGACTTTCGCTGAATGTATTTGAAGACAGAGCACTGGCATATGATACCGGCATCGACGGGGTCAGACTGACCTATCAGAAAAATTTTGGAAATAAAAATCCGGTGAAAGTAAAAACACAAATAATCGGCGGCGATATCATTTACAGCGATTACCTTCTTCCTAATAGGATCGAAAAATATAAAATAAGAAGCGTGTATGCTGAAGTTTCTCCCGTAAAACAATTTACACTCGGACTGAATTATATACATTCGATCGGAGATCTTCCGGAAGAGAACATCAACACAACTGTTAAGACCGATCTTCCCGAGATCAATATGAATCTGAATTTTTCCGACATAGAATTTTACACTGCATATTCACACAAGACATCGCTTGTAAATCCGAATGAAATTTTTCCCGACCCTATAACAGCAAAGGGCGACGGGCTTTATTCTTCTTTGTCTTTATCAAAAGGAAGAGTCGGAGTGACCCTGGATTATAAAAATTACAGATACGATGTCACTTTACCCGACAACAGAAGCAACACCAGACCAACGAGAATGCTTCCTTATCAGAATCCACCGACCGCGCAGAGAGAACACACTTCAACGCTGATCACAAGGAATCCACACGTTGTTGATTTCAATGACGAGGTGGGCGGACAGGTTGATGTAGTTTACTCTCCGACTGATAAACTAAGCTTCAATCTCAACGGCAGCATTGCTTCAAGACATTATGAATACAAAGATATCGATACAACTTCGGTAATATCTTACAGGAGAGTAGAAAGAAGCGGAAATTATCTGCCATCGCTTGATGATCCTTTCTCCCCGTTCTGGGAAATTTATCTTGAAGGAGAGTATTATGCTTCGGATAAAGTTTATACAAGGCTGGCATTCGCAAGACAGAACAGCACTCAGTACAATCAGATCAATCCTTTGAGCTCTGAGAAAATATTCACAACGACTATTCCTGTTGAGCTCAAATATTCCTTTAATAAAGAGTATACTTTAACTTTCATCGGGGAACAGCAATGGGTGCACAATTCATTCCGAACCTCCAGAGAGTCTGATCAGAATTTTCTGAATCAATTTTTATCGTTTACGTTATCAAAGTCACCTAATCTGAATCTAACGGCAAATTTCGAATCAACAAATGATGATGAAGAGCCTACCGGCAAGGACTTCTGGTGGCTCGGAGAAGTTTCATTCAAAATAAATCAATCGAATACAGTCAATGTCTCTTACGGTTCTGAACGCGGCGGCTTAAGATGCGCTAACGGCATCTGCAGATTTGTTCAGCCATTCGAAGGATTCAGAACAACTGTAGCGACACAGTTCTAAAACATTTTTTTTGAAATACTTGAAAGGTACTGTTATGAAAATCAAAAATATTTTCTTTGTATTATTAGCAGCAATTGTTTTTTATTCCTGTGAGAGTAACGATAGCCCCACTGTAAATAATAATACAACAATTCCAACGCTTACGACCTTACTTACTCCTCAGAATAATTCAATTATTTCCACATTAGACCCGGTATTTGACTGGGTGGACCTTAACGGTTCAACCTACAGGTTACAGGTTTCGACCACAAATAATTTTACAAGTCTTATACTTGATGTATCCGATTTAACTATTTCACAATACGAGCCGCCCACAACAATACTAAATGACAGCCAGACTTATTTCTGGAGGGTTCGCGGACTTATCGGAACAGATTCCACTAACTGGTCCGGGACATTTGTTTTTGAAACTTCGCTTAAGTCTATAAATCCTACAAACAAGATACTAATAGAATTATTTACAAATACAAGCTGTATTCCTTGCGTGGAAGCAAATCAATATTTGGATGCGGTCTATAATCTGCAGGGTATCACCAGTAATGATGCCTCAGTTGAAATACTGAGAATTCATACGACTCTTTTTGCGGGCGATCCTTTTTATCTTTATAACACACCCGATAATAATGCGCGAATGGAATTTTATCCAAACTCGGCTATTGTCAATCCGCGTACATTTTTAAACGGAATATTCATGGGAAATTATTCTCCGGCTGCATGGACAAACAAAATAAATGAGAAGCTTGGCGAGAATCGTACCTTCGCAATTAATCTGATGAATGTTTATGACACAACCTCAAGAAGCGGAGTTGTCAATGTAAAGATCAACCAGGCATCCGGTTCAGTCTTAAGTGATCTTGTTTATCACATTGCGATCTCTGAAAATGAAATTCCATACGCTGCGCCAAATGGTGAATTGCATTTTAATAATACGCTGAGGGATCTTGTAACACCCCCTACAGGACAGAGCTTTAATGTTTCTGTCGGACAGACAATAAATTTCAATCAGAACTATTCAATAGATAATATAATTGATCAGCACAAGACCGACATTATTGTCTTTGTTCAGAGAACTTCGACCAAGGAAGTGATGGCTGTTGAGAAGGTAAGTTTGCCTTAGAACCAATGCCAGAGCTGCACAGTTTAAACTGTGCAGCTCTTAGTTTTGACGCGGCACAATTTAAATTGTGCCGCGTTTTCTTTTTAGCCCTCCTGAATTTTCAATACAACATAACTTTCACAAATCCCGAAAAATATTTTTTTAAAATTGCATCATATGCATTATTTTCATTCGTCTATAAACAGATGATGAAAATTTACCCAATCATATTGCTTGTTCTTCTTACTTCCCACTGCAAAAATTTATTTTCTCAGTCCGACACGACGGATCTCCGGAAAAATTTGCAGGAAGAGATCCTGCTTGAGGATCTGAAAAGTGAAGATGAGGATTCAAAGATGCTGGACTTTCTGGAAGATCTGAAACGAAATCCGTATGATCTCAACCGGGTTTCTCTGGACAAATTGGAAAGCATACCTTTTCTAAATTCTGTGCTCGCGAAAAAGATAATCGAGTATCGTAATGAAATAAAATTCTTTAATTCAAAAAGAGGATTACTGAAAATTGATGGAGTGAGTGAGGAACTGTATGAAAAGATAAAAATTTATCTTGTTGTCCGGCAGACAACAAGGGATATACTTATTGATGAGACCGGAAAGAAGTATAAGGTTAAAGAGCTTGCGACTGCAAGCAGTTTCAGACCGAGACTAAGAAGCAGTTTCACGCAGGACATGCAGATGAAAAAGGGATATCTGAACGGAAAGTACGAAGGTGCTAAACAAAAAATTTATAATCAGCTTAATATTAAGTATGGGAATCTCAGGTATAATCTTGAAGCAAATTTCACTATGGAAAAAGATGCAGGTGAAAAAAACCTGACTGACTTTGCATCCGGGTTCATTGAATTAAAAAATTACAAATTTATAAAGGACGCTGTCGCGGGGGATTATACTTTAAGCTTTGCACAGGGTCTTGCAATGTGGAGCGGGTCATCCTTTTCAAAAGGTGCCAACTCGGTTTCTCCATTAAAAAAGAGAGGAAAAGGAATTGACGGTTACAGTTCGGTTAGCGAAGTACAGTTCCTACGCGGCGGAGCTGCAAAGTTTAACATTACTAACTTTTATCTCAATTTTTTCTATTCAGATAATTATTACGATGCATCATTGGATACGACTGTCGATGGGATCTCAAGCTTTTATTATGACGGGCTTCACCGGACATCCGCAGAAATAAACAGAACTAATTCTGCAAAGGAAAGATTATTTGGCGGCAGGGTTTCATTTGAAAAAGGAAGTCTGCGTATCGGTTCTACATACTGGACAAGTAAATTCTCAAAATCAATAATTGCCGATTCATTAAAGAAGCTTTTTAATTTTTCAGGTATATCAGCAAATATGATCGGAGCGGATTACGATCTTGTACAAAGTAACATGAACTTCTATGGTGAGTTTGCAAGATCACAATCCGGTTCCGTTGCGAGCATAAATTCGCTGCAGTTAACTTTCTCAAAATTCGCGGACATACTTTTTTCATACAGAAATTATCCGAAGGATTTTGCTCCTTTACATTCTTCAGGCTTCGGGGAAAGAAGTGGTGAGACAAATAACGAAAGGGGTTTCTATGCCGGCATAACATTGAGGCCGGTCAAAGGGCTTTTGATAAATAGTTACTTCGATCAGTTTGAATTTCCGTACCGGACATTTTTCAATCCGGTCCCTGTAAACGGCAATGATTTTTTGGTGAACATAGAATGGCGTGCGGCAAAAGGTTTTGTATTTAACATTAAATATAAAAATGAAAATAAGGAAGATACGCGAACCATCACAGATAAATCAGGACGTGATATGAAAAGGATCGACGGCAGGAACCAGCTTAACACCAGAGCTGGATTTGTGTATCAGGTTACTGACCGTTTCAGACTGAGAAGCAGGTTTGAATATGTAAATGTTGAATACAAAAATTTCGGCGGCAACAGTAAAGGGATATTATTCTTTTCTGATGCAAGGATAACTCTTCTCCCGGGTCTTGTCATAGACACGAGATTTGTTTTTTTTGATACCGATAATTATGACAGCAGGATATATCAGTTTGAAAGTGATATAAAAGGCGTCATGTCCAATGTGGCTGTATATGGTAAAGGTAGAAGGTGGTATGTAGTATTAAAGTATAAGCCGTTTCCGTTTGCGGATCTTTCGTTAAAGTATGCGGAGACATTTATTAATGGAGCAAGAAGCATTGGGTCCGGAAATGATGAGATCAAAGGTGATGTGAACAATAGATTATCCGCCGGTCTGGAAATAGGGTTTTGAACCCTGTTAGTTCAATTGTATTGAACATCATTATCCTCCTTTAAAATAAAATTAAAATAAAAACCCTAAACATTAAAACTCTCTAAAACACTCGTATTCCATTTCATTAACCATTGTTGTCAAAATTATTTTTCTCTTTTGAAATTTATATGTTGTATTGTTCCCAAGTGAAATATTTTTTGGTTTTTAATAATTAACCCTTAACTTTTTTAACCGCAAAGCGCGAAAAGGTGCTCAAAGAAATCAAAAATTTATTATAAAATGTTCTTTTTAAATTAAGAAACTTAATCTTTGTGGGCTTTGCGTGTCATTGCGTTCTTTGCGGTTAAAAATTAGATATTTCCAAATGTAAATGTTTTGGAAAGATGTGTTCATTAACCATCATTAACCTTCATTAACCTTCATTACCCATAAATTCAATATCATTCCTACATTTCATCTGATACTCAGATAATTTATATTACTATTAACCTAAATAGCAGTTTATCGTTTAAAAATTTTAATGGCAAAAAAATCCTCCAAGGTTTTTATTCTAGACACAAATGTAATCCTTCACGATTCAACCTGCATACTTCAGTTTAAAGACAACGACATTGTTATACCGCTTACGGTTATAGAAGAGCTCGATCATTTCAAAAGGGGAAGTCAGGTCATAAACCTAAACGCCCGTGAATTTGCAAGGACACTGGATACAATGACCGGATCGGCATTATTCAACGGTGGGGTTTCTCTCGGAAAAGGTCGGGGCAAAGTCCGTATCGCGATCTCCCGGGGACTAAGCGATGAGATCAAGGAGATCTTTAAGGATGATACTCCCGATCACAGAATTTTAAGCAGCGCTCTTGAAGTTCAGAAGAGTGATCCGAAACGTTCTGTCACTCTTGTTACGAAAGATGTAAATCTCCGGATGAAGGCAAAGGCGATGGGACTTCCGGCTGAAGATTATACAACTGACCGGATCGGCAATGTGGAAGAGCTTTACAGCGGGAAAGAGATCATAGATAATTTCAGCGATGAGATACTGTTGAAATTATATCAGCCGCCGTTTGAAGTTCCGGTGAAGGATGTTGTAAAAAAATTGAAAGGCGAGATACTGCCGAATAAGTTTTACATTCTCCGTAACGAGAGCCGTTCTGTGCTGGCACATCATGATCCCTTGCGTGAAGTTTTAAGAAGAGTTGATAAGAATGACATCTACGGGATCAAATCAAGAAACGCTGAGCAGACATTTGCGGTAGACGCACTGACAAATGTGAACATTCCTCTTGTCTCGATGACAGGTAAAGCGGGAACAGGAAAAACTTTACTGGCTATAGCATCAGCTTTGAATGTAAGAAAGCATTACAGGCAGATATACATTGCGAGACCGGTCGTTCCTTTGAGTAATAAGGATATCGGATATCTGCCGGGTGATATTGAAGATAAGCTCGCTCCGTATATGCAGCCATTGTGGGATAATATAAAAGTGATTCAGGACCAGTTCGGTGAAACAGATAAGCAGCATCAGCAGATCACACAAATGATAAAGGATGATAAGCTTGTGATCGAGCCGCTAAGCTACATCAGAGGAAGAAGCCTTCAAAGAATTTTTTTCATTGTCGATGAAGCTCAGAATCTTACACCGCATGAAATTAAAACTATTATCACCCGCGCGGGTGAAGGAGCTAAGCTCGTTTTCACCGGAGATATCTATCAGATAGACCACCCTTATCTTGATTCGCAGTCAAACGGGCTTTCATATCTGATCGAGCATTTTAAAGGTCAGAAAGTTTATGCTCATGTGAATTTGCTGAAGGGTGAACGTTCGGAGCTCGCTGAGCTGGCGAGTAATTTGCTTTAAAGAAATAAAGATAAAGCTATAAGATAAAAAGTTGTAAAGTATGACGGGAATTTTGTATTCCTGTTAAGGCAACAAGTAAACAAATAATCAAAACAAAATAATGAATACGTTAAAGTTCGAAGAATTAAATTTATCCAAAGAAGTACAGCGTGCAATTGTCGATATGGGATTTGAAGAAGCAACACCCATCCAATCGCAGGCGATCCCGGTCATATTGACCGGAAAAGATATCATTGGTCAGGCACAGACCGGTACAGGGAAGACAGCTTCATTCGGAATTCCTATCATTGAAGCAATTGATGATCATTTAAAAAAAGCACAGGCGCTTGTGTTATGCCCGACGCGAGAACTCGCTATTCAGGTATCAGAAGAAATAGGTGAATTATTAAAATATAAAAAAAATATCAAGACCGTTCCGATCTATGGCGGACAATCAATTGACAGGCAGATAAGAGCTCTGCAGTCAGGAGTACAGATCGTGATCGGAACACCGGGAAGAGTAATTGACCATATCAACAGAGGAACGTTCAAGCTCGGCGACATAAAAATGGTCGTGCTAGATGAAGCTGACGAAATGCTTGATATGGGATTCAGAGATGATATTGAAATGATACTTAAGCAGGTTCCGAAAGAAAGACAGACGGTAATGTTCTCAGCTACAATGCCGAAACAGATCCTCGACCTGTCGAAAAAATATTTAAGACATCCGGAACATATAAAGGTCGTTCATAAAGAACTCACAGTACCAAATGTCAATCAGTATTACATTGAACTCAAGCCGAGTATGAAGCTTGAAGCTCTGACTCGTCTTATCGACATTCATAATCCAAAATTGTCACTCGTATTTTCAAACAGAAAAAAGAGTGTTGATGAACTGGTGTCTCATCTGCAGGCAAGGGGATATGCTGCCGAAGGTCTTCATGGCGACATGAAGCAGATGATGCGCGATAGGGTAATGGCGAAGTTCAGAAGCGGCAAGCTCGAAATTCTCGTCGCGACCGATGTTGCAGCAAGAGGGATTGACGTTGATGACATAGACGCTGTGTTCAATTACGACATGCCGCAGGATGATGAATACTATGTTCACAGGATCGGAAGAACTGCCCGTGCCGGACGAACAGGCCAGGCATTTACTTTTGTTGTCGGTAAAGAATTCCGCGCGATAAAGGAGATTGAAAGATACACTAAGACAAAAATTGTTAGCATGCAGATACCGACATTGAAGGATGTTGAAGAGATTAGAACGAATACACTCATTAACGATGTGAAGGAAGTTCTTGACAATGAAAAGGACCTGAAGAAATATACCACGATAGTTGAGAAGCTGATGATTGAGGATTATACATCAATTGAGATCGCTTCCGGTCTTTTAAAAATGGTAATAGGTAACAGCGAGGCAGCAGAAAAGATAGATGAGAGTTTCAAATATGAACGGGAAGAAAGGGATTACGGACGGGACCGCGGAAGCAATAAAGGAAGAGACGGCGGCAGAAGAGAAAGCAGAGGAAGAGGAAATAATGACATGTCAAGATTGTTTATTAATGTTGGCAAGAACATGAAGGTTCAGCCGAAAGACATAGTAGGAGCAATTGCCGGCGAGACTGGCATTCCCGGGAAGTCGATAGGCGAGATCGCAATCTTTGATAAATATTGCTTTGTTGAAGTGCCGAAAAAGTTTTCAGAAAAAGTCATCAACATTATGAACAAGAATCAGATCAAAGGAAACAAGGTCGCCGTTCAGCTGGCAAATGAAAGACAGTAAAGTTCGTTGAGTGTCGGAGTCGGAGTGTGTAGATGTCGGAGTGTGTAGATGTCGGAGTGTGTACTCAATACTTAATACTCAATACTCAACTTAAACTCAATACTTTTTACTCAATACTCAACTTAAACTCAATACTTTTTACTCAATACTCCATATATTGAAAGTTATAATCTTCGACATGGACGGCGTTCTGATCGATTCAGAGCCGGCATATCTTGAAATGAATTTAAAAATGTTTTCCGAATATGGGATCGGCATGGATGATGAAAACTACAAGGCTCTTGTTGGAATGCCCTCCCTGCCAATGTGGACCATGCTTAAGGAAAAGTACGATTTAAAAAATGAAGTCACGGATATCATTCAACGGGAAAAAGGAAGGATGTATGATATTCTTAATTCGGAATTAATCCCGGGTCCGATGGATGGAGTCGTTGATCTGCTTGAAAGACTGGCTTCAGAAGGTTTTAAACTGAGTGTTGCGTCTTCCTCGGCAAAGAGCAACATTGAACTTATCCTCAACCGGTTAAACCTGTCAAAGTATTTCAGTTATGTTATTAGTGGTGAAGAAGTTATTAATGGGAAACCTGCTCCGGATATTTTTCTGAAAGTGGCGGATCACTTTACTCAACCGGCTGATAAATGTTTTGTCATTGAAGATTCTGCCAACGGAGTAGCTGCCGCAAATTCGGCAGGGATGCTCTGCATTGGATTTAAGAACAATGGTTCAAACGAACAGGACATTTCAAAAGCTGATCTTATCATAAATAATTTTGATAAAAATAATTCAGATACAATAATTCAATTTATCAACAGTAATTAACGAGAGTTGGGAAACACCGAAAACAAAATCCATAAAAATAAAAGCGGAGATTCGGTATTAATTCGAAACGCGGCTGAAAGTGACGCAGCTCAAATAATTGAGATAAATAAAGAAGTGATCGGTGAAATATATTATATGCTCAGAGAACCCGAAGAAGGAAATTACACTCTTGAGAATGCGGGCAATGACATTAAGAATCATCTGAACAATCCGGGTTCATTGTATATTGTCGCGGAAGTTGCAGGTAAAGTATCTGGCTTTCTTGAATTTCAAAACGGGGGACTCAGGCGTACCGCGCATACAGGCATCCTTTCAATGTTCATTCATAAAGCGGACAGGGAAAAAGGTGTCGGATCTCTTCTCCTGAAAACTTTAATTGATTGGGCCGGAAAAAATCCTCTGATCGAAAAAATTACGCTGGCAGTTTTTTCTACAAATGAAAGAGCACAGATGCTTTACAAAAAATTCGGATTTGCTGAAGAGGGAAGATGTCCTAAAGATATGAAACTGAAAGACGGTAGCTATATTGACAGCGTTTTAATGTATAAATTTGTTGAGTTAATACCATATTTGAAATAATTGATGTTTTG